>JBGTKH010000050.1:0-22821 GCA_041744735.1 Pirellulaceae bacterium
TAAAAGAGTAAGGTTTTCATTCATTGCATCGCAAGCTTGGTCCGCAAGCTGGAAGCTTACGCCACGAAATCGGCTAGAGTTTGTCCAGCAGTTCGCGGGCTCCGGGGTATTCGGGGTCCAGTTCCAAGAGTTCTTTTAACGCTTGCCGAGCATCGTCCGGCTGTTTCGCTTCGACACACACTTCGGCCAGCCCCAACCGCCAGGCGAGCTGTTTTGAATCGAGCCGAATCGCTGTTTCGTATTCCTCGATCGCGCGGTCGCGCACTTGCCGCTCGGCCAATACCCGGGCCAGCAGCGCGTGTACTTCGGCGTCCATCACGTCGATGTACAGCGACTCGGTGGCCCAGCGCGTGGCCGCTGAAAAATCCTTGCGGTCGATCGCCAATTGAGCGAGCTTCTTGCGCAGCGTTAAGTCGTCCGAATCCATCTCGGCCAACCGGGCCAGTGCATCGGTCAGCTTCGGCGTATCGCCCGCTTCCAGATACACGCGAGCTAGCGCCTTCAGCCACTTATCGGCGTGCGGAAAATGTTTCTCGCCGAGCGCATACAATCGCTCCGCCTCGGCGTGATCCTTCGCTTTGGACTTTAACGCGGCCAGCAGCGCCAGTGCGTTCTCCTGCGGCGCCTGCTCATCTAGCGCATCCTCCAGCAGCTTGACCGCCTGATCCGTGTCGCCGATCGACAAGTACACGCGGGCCATCACGTACGCCGCAAGCTGCTGCTTCGGCTCGATCTTCTGCGCGGCCAGCGCCGACTCGCGAGCCTGCGGCACCGCCCCGCGCTGCATGTGAGCGTACGCCAATTGAGCCAGCAAATCGGCGTTCTGCGGATCGTCCTTCACGGCCCGCTCCAGCTCGGCCAGATTTGGCGGCTGCGACGTTTCGCCGAACTTTAGCCCGGCCACGAGCGCGTCGATGTATTGGCGATAGCCCTTCTCAAACGCGGCCTGCTCGACGCCGAAGCAATGCAGCAGCGCCCGCCGCGTGTCGAGATTGGCCGCGTACGCCGATAGCATCTTCGCCGGCGCGTCGTCGCCGTACGTGGCGACCATGTAATCGGCGTACAACTTTGCCTGACAATAGGCCAGCGTCCAATCGTCGCCGCTCGCGGGCCGCACGAAACCCATGTTGATCGTGTCGAGACCGAACAGCTTGCCGGCCGCCGCCCGCCGCGCGAGCACTTCGTTCCAACTCGGCGGCGGCGGGTAACCTTCGTTTCGCACGGCCAGCGCCTCGGTGTACCAGTGGGGGATGTTGAAATCCGTCTGCTGCAGATTCACGACGTGCACGAATTCATGCTTCAGCACCCGCGCCCAATTGAACTTCTGCGGCATGTCGTTGGGCGACGCCAGAGCCACCATCTTTCCCGCACACGCCCCGACCGTGTGAATGAACGGCAAGCCCACCATGCGGGCACTGAACCAACCGTGGCCGCTGGTCCGCTTGGCCCGGCTGAAAATCTCGAACAGCGATTTGTCCGGCGGCTCGTAGCCCAGCTTGGCCACGATGTCCGGGTAGACATCTTCTTCCAAATATCGCGCGGCGTAGCGGGCCAGCAGTTCATCCTGGCCGCGGTCGAATTTGATCACGAAATGCTCGGTCTCGATGACCGCGTAGCCTTGCAGCACATCGAGCACTTCCAGCGTATTCTTCACGCGCACGTTGAACGGGTCGATTTTGAAAGCCTCGTCCAGCAGCTTCTTCGCCCGCGCTTCGTCGCCCAGCCGCATGTACATCAGCCCAAGCTGCCCCGGCACGCCGATCAATTGAGGCATCCGCCGCTGAGCTTCCTCGTAATGCTTGGCCGCCTGCGGATACTTGCGCAGCAGGTCGAGACTGGCGGCCAGCGCGGCAAAGAACTCGCCGCAATGTTTGTTGCGGCCGACGGCCTCGTCAATCAACTCAGCCATGCGCGAGCCGGCCGGGTCGTCCTTCAAACCGTCGATCGCACCGTAAGCCGCGGCGAGTTGCCCCAGCGTCCGCTCGTCAACCGGATTCAGCTTGCGTGCCTCTTCCAATGCCTTCGCCGCATCGCCGGTGCCCAACATAGCCAGATGCATATCGGCCTTAAGCTGATGCGCCATCACGAGTCGCGGGTTGATCTCCAGCGCCCTATCGAGCGAAATCCGCGCCGCGTCGAGATCGACCTTTTGCAGCGCCACCATCGCTCGCACGGCATGCACTTCCGCCGCGTTGGGATTGATGGCCAGCGCCGCATTCAACTCGCCCGTCGCATCCGCCGGGTTGTACTTCTCCAAAAACAGCAGCGCGGCTTCGACGTTTGCCGGCCAGTAGTTCTTGTCCAGCTTCAGCGCATCGGGATACAACGAATTGACCAGGAAACTGAACTGCCGCGAGTTGCGATTCCAGCGGGCGAATTGCCCCGCGGCCAAACCGATCCAATGCAAATCCTCCGGGTCCGCGATCCGCGCCTGCTCGCGGTTGTAAAAGTCGATGAACCATTCGTAAGCCTTGTTCGCCTCATCCATCCTCCCCGCCACACGATGCAACTCAGCCGCAATCCACCGCGCCGCCGGCTCGCTCGGATTCAGCTTCAACGACTGATCGACATACTTCTGCGCCGCGTCATACTTCCCCCGCTCAAACTCCAAAACCGCCAAGTCCGCGGACAACTCGGCCGCCTGCGGTTGCTTTTCCATCGCCGCGAGCAACGTTTGAACGGCTTGATCGTATTCCCCTTCCGCGCGCTGGCACCGCGCCAATCCTGCCGCCGCGGCGACGGGTTCCATGTCCGCCAGCGCACCATATTTTTCCGCGGCTTCTGCGTATCGGCCTGTCAAGCGGAGCGTATCTGCCTCCCGCAGTTCGTCGGAGGCATGCAAGCCGATTCTGTCGCACGCCGACACAAGACCAACAAAGATCGCGAACGAATATAGAATATGCACGAGACTGTTTTGGCGAGCGCTGTTTCGAGTTTGCCGTGGCATGAATCGGCGTCCTCCAATTTTCCAACGATTGACGATCTTCGAGCGATCGCCCAAGCTGCCGATTAGAATTCGTCGTCCTCGTCCCGCAACTCTTCCGCCAATTCTGCTGCCCGTGGCGAAAGCACGTCGACATCTTGGGTCATGCGCGGCTCGTCTACGTACGCATTGACCGCCTGCGCCCCGTGCAACACGGCATCGTCTCGCGACTGCAGGAATTCGAGCACCGTTTGATGGATCGTGGCCAACGGCACGGGTTCCCGCATCGCAAACTCCCGAAATGTGAGGGCACCGTTGCCAAACATCTGATCCTCCGGCTACCAGTGTACCACTGTCTCGATTCGTTGGTCTACCGACCTGTTGCCCGACAGAACTCTTTTCAGCGACGCTCGGCTACGTTACGGTTATGACAACCTTTGACGCCAGCGATCCGCGGTTGCCCTGAATCTGTGGGGTACTCGTTGGTGTTGGCTTACCAATTTCAACAACGATCAATTTCCCACGCGAGCGAACACCCCGCATGAGCCAGCCCCCAGCCGAACACGATGAGCGACGACACGATATCGACATGCACGAGGCGCCGCCTACGACGGCGTTCGGCATTTTGCGGCGGCTTGGGCCGGGGTTGATCATCGCCGGGTCGATCGTGGGTTCGGGCGAGTTGATCGCCACCACGGCCACCGGTGCACAGGCAGGGTTCTGGTTGCTGTGGCTGATCATCATCGGCTGTGTGATTAAGGTGTTCGTGCAAGTGGAACTGGGCCGCTACACCATTATCTACGGCCGCACGACGATGAAGGGCATGGACGAAGTGCCCGGTCCCACGATCGAAGCCACCGCGACCGGCCGGCCCGGCTCGCCGTCCCTGAAAGGCAATTGGTTCTTGTGGTATTGGCTGGCGGTGTTCGTAGTCAGCCTCGCCCAGCTCGGAGGCATTGTGGGTGGCGTGGGCCAAGCGATGGCGATCAGCCTGCCGCTGACCAAAGGCGGCCGCGAGTACAACCAACAATTGGACGAGAAGACGAAACTGATCGTGGAAGTTCACGAGAAACAGCGCCGGTCGAAGACCAATGAGAGTGCGCGGGACGCGGCGACGGCGGATACTCAAACGCTGAAGCGAAGAGTTGTGGAGTACGACTTTCAAATCAAGGGGGTTGCCAAAGATGTATTCAGTAGTTGGGACACGAACAATGACCAGCGCGTCTCGCAATCCGAAGTTCGAGACCAGGACCAGCGGCTCTGGGCCCTGCTGCTGCTGCGTGCCGATAAGGACGGAGATGGCAAGTTGAGCCGCGTGGAGTTTACGAAGCAGGTGCCCAGGGCACTCATCGAAGTGATTGGCGCTCAGCCGTTTGACATGCGAGATCTTGACGACGATGGTTTTCTTTCCGAGGCCGAGTTCTACCAGCAGAACGAGATGCTACTGGCCTGGTTGAAAGGAAACACCGATGAAGACCATGATGATACGCTGAGTCTGTCGGAATTCGACGGCCGGCCTCAAGCACTGGAAGCCAGTGCCTACGATGATCGCCTCTGGGCGGCGGTCATCACGGTCATCACCGCCGTGGTGCTATACTTCGGCCGCTATGGTTTGATCCAGTCATTTTCAACGTTCATGGTCGCGTCGTTCACCGTGATTACGATCGTCAATCTGATCGCCTTGCAATCGAACGACACCTATGCCATCAGTTGGCAGGAGATCGTGCACGGCCTGAGTTTCCGACTGACGCCGAAGAGCGAGGTATTCGGCGTCTCGCCGCTGGCCACGGCGCTGATGACGTTCGGCATTATCGGCGTGGGCGGCAATGAACTCGTCTCATATCCTTACTGGTGCTTGGAGAAAGGCTACGCGCGCTTTACGGGGCCGCGCGAAGATTCGGCCGCGTGGTTCGAGCGGGCTAACGGCTGGATGCGCGTGATGCGCTGGGACTGCTGGTGCTCGATGGTCGTGTACACGTTTGCCACGATCGCCTTTTATCTGTTGGGCGCGGCAATTCTGGGACGCATCAAGCTCAGCCCCGAAGGGAACGAAATGATTCGCACGCTGGCCGTGATGTACGAACCGGTGTTCGGCACTTGGACGCAAATCCTATTTCTCTTCGGAGCGTTCGCCGTTTTGTACTCGACGTTCTTTGTGGCCAACGCCAGCCACGCCCGCGTGTTCCCCGACGCCCTACGCGTGTTCGGGATCACGGCGAAAGACGACGCTTCCTACCGCCGGCGGGTGCGATTCTTCAGCGGCCTGTTCCCGTTCATATGCCTGATCATCTACATCCTGATCCCGAAACCCACGACGCTGGTGCTGGCCAGCGGCGCGATGCAGGCCATCATGCTGCCGATGCTCTCCGGCGGCGCCCTGTACTTCCGCTACTTCCGCACCGACCCCCGCATGGCCCCCGGCCGCGTCTGGGACATCCTGCTCTGGCTCTCCGCCATCGGCATGCTCATCGCCGGCGGCTGGCTGGCGCTAGTCATCCTGTTCCCGGCGCTGAGACAATTCGGTTAAGGAAATGGAACGCAATAACTTCCGTAGCCGATGTCGTGAGACTTCGGTCCGAACTTTCACAAGTTCGGCTACAATAACTTCCGTAGCCGATGTCGTGAGACTTCGGTCCGAACTTTCACAAGTTCGGCTACAACGGGACCTCAATCCGGCACATTGGTAACATGCCCCACGGCAAAATATGCCACTACGAAAATGGACCGGAAGTTGACGGCGGACCGAACGCGTTGCTACGATAAATGCGCCCCATTCGCGAGCGTCGCAAGCAGAAGAGAAAGTGCATGACAGTAACGATCACACTCGAACCGCAGGCTTGCAAATAAAAATAACTGGCCCAAGCCCAACAACCTGCGTCTCGTGCTGCCGCCGAGCTAGCGGCTCTGACTGGTGGGTCGCAGCGTTTTGGCGAGCGGACTATGGTACAAATTGCCGTAGCGGAAGTGGTGACACTTCCGAAGTCTCACGACTTCGGCTACCAAAATATACCACTACCAGATAGCGCGAGCACTGGGTCACTTAGACGTAGCCTGGTCACTCCAAAACCGGAATCTACGAGTCTCGGAGAGACTCGCCGACGTGAATTAGCCCACTGCCTCGGCGCGGCACCGTCGTGCCAAACACCTGATCAACACTTGCAGATCCAATCAGATCGAGAATAGAATGACCCGAGAAACTTTCGAATGGAGGCCGGACATTCTATACACCGGGGCCATTTCTTGCAGTATCAAAATTCTTTGGAGGAACTGACCATGAACGCATCACGTCTTCGCGCATCTGTGCGCTGGCACCTGCTGGCCGCTGTTTTGGTGATGGGTTTCGCCGAATCCGTTTTCGGCCAAGCAGCTCCACTTCAAACACCAAGCACGCTCTATCTCAACACGCCGGCACTTCCGGATACGATTCCGGCCCAACAACCCGACTGGGATTATTTCGCCTGGAACAGCTTCATTGCCATGAACTGGCCGGCACTGGAAACCGTCCCCAACCAATATCGCGGCGCGCCGAATACGAGTGGTGACCCCGGCACCACGTTTGCCACTGCTGCCAACAATGCACTGGCGGTCTGGGAGACGTTCAAGGAGAAACGAGAAGTCTTCAATCACCCGACGACTGCCGGTCAGTTAAAGTGGTATTCCCCCGTGGACTACGGAGACCCTCGGCTGGCAACTGGCGAAACGGTCAAGACGACCATGCGCACTTTCCATCAGAACTCGGGCACGTCGCAGCCGCCGGACGGTCTCGACGAAACTGTCGAAGTGCAATCTCAGGCTTTGGAGCCAACGCTTCCGGACGGGTCTCCCAATCCGGTGCTCGCCGTGCTACCACCGGTTGTGACACCGCGTGTTTGGAGAGGACTGCCGACGGCGAACAATCCGGTCGTGTATGAGGTCAAGGTCAACTACGACTATTTTCAGTACGTGGTGGGGCAAGGATACAACGTCGACAACTCCAAGCCTGACAATCCCGTCGCGACAGCCGCCATGAATGCCAAGATCCACTTGCCTTGGCGCACGTCCTCGGGAACACCGCCTTTAAACCAAGGTACACCGGCGGCTCAGCACGCTTCGATCACCGGCTATCGAGCCAGTGACGCCGTGACCATGTACGAAGCCATCAACAGCAGCTATCAAAACAAGATGCCCGCTGCCGATCCGCCCAAGGTTGGGTCGGTGCAGATCAAAGCGGCCTGGATCAAGCTCGGCGGTTCCGACGCGCAGGCGGCCGACTTTCCCACATGGCACACCGCAATGGCTCAGAACTACAAAGACGTGAACGGCATGCCCGTCCCTTCGGAGCCCACGTTGTTCGGGCTCGTTGGACTCCACATCATCCAGAGAATTCACACGAGCAACGGTTCCGATAACGCTCAGCCTCCCGGCGGCACGTTCATCTTCGCCACATGGGAACATGATTCCATCTACAACAGTCCAGTCAGTGGCATGGCGAACCAGCCTGCGCCGACGTACTTCTACTCCAACTACAGCGCTGGCGGCGGCATCGGTCATGCACCAGGTTTCTACCCCGCTTTGAATCAGCAGCCGTTTCCCGTCGAGCGCATGTATCCCGTGCTGCCTGGCACGGTCGCTGTGAATAACGCGGTGCACGCCGCGATCAAGAATGCAAACGATGGCAACGACTCCGTCTGGTGTCACTATCACCTGGTGGGCACTCAGTTCCAAGCGATTGATTTGCCAGCGGAGAAAGCGGGGGAATCCAACGACCCAACCGGCATTGGTCAGCCCGCCTTCCTGTCTAACCTGGCGATTGAAACGAACGTGGGACTGCAACACTTCCGCGGTCAGCCGCCCTTCATTAAGGTGATCGACAATTACCTCACGCCGAATGGGCCGCTGAAGAGCAACGATACGGCGCCTTACTTCGCACGCAACAATCAGAACATGGCGTTCAGTAGTGCGGGTTACAACATGGGCGGCTGCATGGGTTGCCACGGCGTGGCCCAATCGAAAGGTTACGCGTTCAGCTTCGTGTTGTTGGACGGCTACCTGGGAGCCGCCACCGACACGCAAGATCATTTCGACCAACCCGGTGCGAATCCCAAATAGAGCGAAGGGTCGGGAGCGCAATAAATCCCCGAATTGTGCCAAGTCGTTTAACGGCAAGCCGCAGGCGACGGCTTGGTGCAAGGTCGCTCCGATGGAACTCCGTCGCCTGCGGCTTGCCGTTAAACGAGGAATTTATTTTGTGCCCGTTTCTAAGCCGTCGCAACTTCCGGACGGACGGCTCGGTGCGGTTTCGAAGGGCCACGGGTCGGGGCATGGTTTGCCGGCGGCCCGCAGTGTTTCGGCGACCATTCGCTGAAGTTGAAGGAACCGCAGATACTTTTCCTCGACGGGCAACGCACCTAGCGCAAGGCGGCGTTGCGCCTTTTGCTTAAACACATGCTGCGCCAGTTCCGCGGCGGTGGAACACTTCAATTCGGCGAGCGGATTCGATTCCATGCGGCCTCCAGTTGATGGCGTTTCAAGATCTCGACCAAGCGGTTTTCGTCGAATGTGGCGGAATCGGCCACCAGGGCAGCACGCTGCCAGTCTTTCGGCCGCGCCGTCTGTAACATGATTGCGAGCAGATACTCCAGCGTGACTCCAAATCGTTTAGCACACGTAAGGTTTCTTCCATGCTTGCAGTATGCGTCGTGCTTTGGATTCATTCAAGCCGGACGGCGACGAGCGCCTATTTGACGATTCGCTTGTCCTTCTCTGCTCGCAGCGGGGCCGCGCGGTTGGGTTTAGCTAACTCGGTCAGATCGATCAACTCGGCCAAACCAGCTTCGGCGAATTCGCGGCCGGTGACATAGCGGCCGGGGCTCATCCATTGGGCGAGCCGCTCGGGCGTGATGCCAAAAAACGCGGCCAGCAGCTTGTCCATTTCGACTTCCAGTTCGGCGAAGTGCCGCGCCCATTCGGCCGCCTCCGCCAAGGCGACGTTTTCCTCGCTCTGCGACTTCATCGGATGGAACAGCAACACACTGTACGGCGTCACGAGCCGGCGGCGGCAAGCGGCCAGTGGCCACAGCGCGGCCGATGAACATTCGCCGGTGACGATCCCTGTGGCGTCCAACTGGCGGATCGCGATCAAAGTCATCAGTGAGATCGCACAATACGGGCTGCCACCGGGTGAATCAAAATACAGCGTGCACTGGCCGCCTTGCGGCACGCCGAGCAGCTTGTCGCAGATGTCCGCTTCGTGGTCGTTCAAGTCGCCGACCAGCGAGAGTTCCAGTGGTCCTTCGTGCTGCGTCTCGTCGTCTTCAGTCCGTCGCTTCCGCGCCATCCCATTGATCCCTTCAATTAGTCTTGCGTGCTAAACCGATCTTCCAAGCAGGACACGATAACGGCAACCGGCTCGCCTGACTAGATCGAGCTTCCCGTAGCTGAACTCGTGAGAGTTCAGAGGTGAGAAGTCAGAAGTCAGCGGTCAGAGGTCAGCGGTCAGCGGTCAGCGGTCAGCGGTCAGAGGTCAGCGGTCGGAAGTCAGAAGTCTCACGACTTCTGCTACGGCGAGTGGGGATGCTTGTTTCGGCGGTTTGCGCAAATGTGCTTGACCACGGCCGGTTAGTTTGCCGCGGCGCGACAATCGTTTAGACTAGTTGGTAGGAGCGTCGAGCAAATCGGCGCGGCGAATCATCCGGGGAAACTCATGTCTGCCGACACGCGGGACATCGAAGACGCGATCACACGAGCGCGGCAAGGCGATCAGGATGCGCTGGTGGCGCTACTGGAGCATTTTCAAGATGCGCTGCGCAGTTCGGCCGAGCGGCAGCTAGGTGTACCGGCCGGAAACAGCGGCGAGGTCTGGGACCTCGTGCAGCAGACTTGCAGCGATGCTCAACAGCAGTTCGCCAGCTACGGCGGTTCCACCGAAGCGGAACTGTCAACGTGGCTGCAACAAATCCTCAGCCGGCGCTTGTCCGAGACGATTCGCAGCGACCAGACATTGCAGAGGCCGATGACGCCATTGGAAGCCGCGCCGAAGCAGATCGCCCGTGATGAAACGCTGGTTCGCTCGGACTTCGGTGCGGCGACCGAAGTGTACTCTCCCACACCGTCCGGCGAAGTTCGGCTCAACCGTCTGCTGCGTTTCCTGGAGGAACTGCCCGAAGACCAGCGGGAAGCAATTCGGTTGCGGCACTTTCAGCGCTGGCCGTTGGAGACCATTGCCAGCAAGCTGGGGCGAACCCCCGCGGGCGTGGCGAATCTACTGCGGCGTGGGATGGCGGCGCTGAGCGACCGATTGCCGGACGAGTTGTGAACGAGGTGACGTGTGAATGAAGCCGCCGTGGACGCCGCGACTCGCGAGGCCCGCATGGACGAGGCCTTGGCCGAGCACATCATGCGCGCCGACGCCGGCAAACGCTTTGACCGCGACGAGCTCTACGCGGCCAATCCCGACAGCGCGGCGGATTTGCGGGACTATTACGAAGTCTCCGACAAGCTGTATCGTCTGATCGAAGCTTGTGGCATCGCGAAGGTACCGTTGAACCGCGAGACCGACGAAACGCTGGTCCGCGCCGACACGCGGCCGGGAGGCCGTGCTACGCCAAGCCCCACGCGCACGTTCGGCGATTATGAGCTGATCGAGATGATCGCCAAGGGGGGCATGGGGGTCGTGTACAAGGCCCGCCAGCGAAAGCTGAACCGCCTGGTTGCCGTGAAAATGATCTTGGCCGGGCAGTTCGCCGACGAAACGGACGTCGAACGTTTCTACGCCGAGGCCGAAGCGGCCGCCAACTTGCGGCACCCGAACATCGTCGCGATTCACGAAGTCGGGGAATTCGAAGGGCAGCACTTCTTCTCGATGGACTTTATCGAGGGCCAGACACTGGGCGACTTAGTGCGCGAGAACCCGTTGTCCGCGCGCCGCGCCGCTCAGTATGTAAAAACGGTTGCCGAGACGATGCACTTCGCGCACGAGCAGGGCTTTCTGCATCGTGACCTGAAGCCGTCGAACGTGATGCTGGACCGCAACGGCGAGCCGCTGATCATGGACTTCGGACTGGCCAAGAAGGCCACAGGGGAAACGTCGCAGTTGACGATCTCCGGAGCGATCGTGGGCACGCCCAGCTACATGCCGCCCGAACAAGCTGCCGGCCGCAACGACGACGTGACGGCCCGCAGCGACGTGTATTCAATCGGTGCGATTCTGTACGAACTGGTCACCGGCCGGCCGCCCTTTCGCGCGACCAATCCGTACGAAACGATCAAGCAGGTGCTGGAAACCGAGCCCGCGTCGCCGTGTGTGCTGAACGCCGGCATTCCGCGCGACCTGGAAACGATTTGCATGAAGTGTTTGCAAAAGGAACCCACCCGGCGTTACGATTCTGCGCAAGACTTGGCCGACGAACTGGATCGGTTCCTGGAGGGCATGCCGATTCGCGCGCGGCCGATCAGCTTGCCCGAACGCGCCTGGCGCTGGTGCCGCCGCAATCCGCTGCTGGCTTCGGCCATGGCGATTGCCGCGACCGGCATCCTGGTGGCGCTGATCGCCGTGACCGGAGCTTACATCCGCACGAAGGCGGCGCTGGCGGAAAGTGACGAGAGCTTTCGACAGGCACTCGATGCCGTGAATGAGCTGTTCACGGAAGTGAGCGAGGACACGCTGCTGCAGCAGCCGGGCATGCAGCCCCTGCGTAAGAGTTTGCTCAGCCTCGCGCTGGCGTATTACGAACGTTTTCGCTTGCAACGTGGCGACGATCCCAAAGTTCAAGACGAGCTTGCGCTGGCCACGTTCCGCGTGGGAAAAATCAAAGAAGCCATTGAATCGCCGGAAGCGGCGTTGGCCGAGTACGAACGTGCCCGCGACATGCAACAGCGGTTGCTGGCCGGAAGCCCCCATGATACGGACCGGCTGCAGAATCTGAGTAACACGTGGACCGCGATGGGCCCGCCGTACTTCGCTTTACAGCAGCCGGACAAATCGCTGCAGGCTTTCCGCGAAGCCGTTGGATTGCGCGAGCAACTGGCCGCCGAACATCCCAAGGACAGCGAGATTCAGCGCCTGCTGGCTAACAGTTACATGAACGTTGGTCTGATTGAAAAAATTCTCGGCGACAGTGCCTACGCTGAAGGCGATGACCAAGCCGCACAGCAACATTATCAAGCGTCGCTGAACCAGTTTCATACCGGCCAATACACGCGCGATCGGGCGCTGCGCGCGGCGCCGCAAGAATTCAAGCTGCGGCGCGATCGCGGCAAAGGAGCCTACAATCTGGCCAACCTCGCCAAGAACATGGGCGACCTGGAACAAGGCGAACAGCACATCGACGCGGCCATCGCCGAATTCACCAGCCTGCGCGAGCAGGGCGACAAAGACTTGGATACGCAAGCCAATCTGGCAATCTGTATCAAGCGCAAGGGAGACTTCGCGTTCGAACGCGGCGACTACGAGGCGGCCTTGGCTCAGTACAACGCCG
Source organism: Pirellulaceae bacterium (assembly GCA_041744735.1). GTDB lineage: Bacteria > Planctomycetota > Planctomycetia > Pirellulales > Pirellulaceae > JBGTKH01. The sequence continues at coordinate 12,379 of JBGTKH010000050.1, forward strand.
GCTTGCCCGTGATGGTCGCGTTGGCGCGCGAGAATCCGCTGGTCATCAAATATCAAGGCGATCTGGGTGGGATCTACAAAAACATTGGCGTCGCCTTGAGCGAATTGGGCCGCCTGGATGAGGCCCGCGAGGCGTTTCTAAAAGCCCGCGACGTGCTCGAGCCGCTCGTTAATCAGTACCCCATCCCGCGCTACGAGCATGACTTGCAAGAGACGCTGCAGGAACTTGAGAGAATTCCAGCTACCGCTAGCAAGTCATAATTGCCAGGAATTCGGTTTATCCCATCTTCCCGCTTTCTCCGATATTAACGAACAAGGCGGCACAAGGCCGACGGTTTGGACCATTACTCGGCCCGCACCTATACCATCACGATAAGGAAGTCAAAAATGGTATCCACCCGTAAATATCAGGTGCAAATTGTCGGTTTGCTGGCGTCAACCCTAGCGCTGCTGTTCGCACTGTCCAACACTAATCCCTGCTCGGCCCAGTCGCCGCACGACCCGGTGCAGTCGTTCGGCAGCTATTACGATTCCGGCGCGGACTTCGACGAGCCGCTGGACGCCTTCCCCGCCGTCGCCGAACTTCAGCCGCGCGAAGAAGAACGGCAGCCTGAGCGAGCCCCGGCCCCCGCGCCGAGGCCGCGCCGGCCCACCGACCGTCTGTCCAGCGTGCCGCAGATGTTTGGCGATTTCTTTGCCAATAGCGGACAGCTCTTGGTAGACGCCGATCCAAACTCGCCACAGGACTTCTTTTTGACCGACGTGCCGATGGCGGGCGGCAGCCGGCGCGTAAAGATCGGCGAAAACAACAAGCCCTACACGGACGACCGTGTTTATTTTATGTACAACCACTTCCACAACGCACTCCAAGTGCGCGAAGATCCCGATGTGGATTTTGCGACGGGGGACATTACGGGTTTTTCAGGCGCGGCTCGGAAATTTCCCGTCGATCGCTACACCTTTGGGATCGAAAAGAGTTTCTTTGATGGATCGTTTTCCGCCGAAGTGCGCATGCCTTTCACGAGCACCTTTGATTTCGCGTCATCCACACCATCATCAGATTTTAACGTCTCTGGCGGAAACGTTGGCAACTTAGCCGTCATTCTGAAGGCGCTACTTTTCGCCTCGGACAACGGCGCCGTCGCCGCCGGTCTCGGATTTGACCTGCCAACCGGCAGCGATGTTAGCGGTCGATTCGGTGACACGAACTTCTCTATCGAGAATCAAGCCTACCACTTTCTACCGTTTATTGGATTCCTGTCATCACCTAACGACGTCATTTTCTTTAATGGCTTCGCCCAATTGGATGTCGCGGCAAACGGCAACGCGATCGACACGCAAAATCTCTTTGTCCCAATGTTGTCCGGCCGTTTGGGAAAGTACACCGAACAAAACCTGCTGTACCTCGACGCATCGGGTGGCGTTTGGTTGTACCGCGACGCGGAAGCAACTCGTTTCACCGGTTTGGCGGGTATTGTCGAGTTGCACTATACCAGTACGATCCAAGACACGGATGTCGTGCCCGCCCGCCAATTGAACGGCCTATCCGACCTAGAAATCAGAAACGTCTCCAACCGCTCTGACATTCTCAACGTCACCGCAGGCCTGCACGCCGAATTGGGTGAGTGCTCGAATGTGCGCGTGGCCGTCGTCGTACCGGTGCGGCGAAACAACGACCTCGTGTTTGGCCCTACCGACCGCTTTTTCGATAGTGAACTTCAAGTGCAATTCAACCGCCGCTACTAAGTGGCTTTGGACTGCGGCGACTATCCCACGAATTTGTCACAGTCGCCGAGACTTGTTGTGAAAGAGATTCCATGCCAAGCCAAGCTGTCAACGTTGTTTTTTTGATCTCACTAATCATCGGGGCATTGCATGTTGGCGGCCGGGCGGCGGCACAAACAGGCGACGATCCGGAAGTAATCGCGCCGGTGCCTGTCGTCGATGCGGCGTTTGCGGACTATTTGGACCGCGAGATGCGGCTGGCGGCCGTTCAACCGTCCGCCGAGATTTCCGAGCGGCAACCAACTCCCGCGCCGCGCCCCTCTCGCTCGCGTCTGTCCAGTGTGCCCAACATGTTCGGTGACTTCTTCGGAGGAGGCGCCGTGACGGTGATCATCCAGCCGCTTCCACAAGTCACGTTTGGACCGCCACAAATGTTCAACCTCGGCTTCACCCAGACCTTCGGCAACATTGTCCTCCCCAATGGCCAACTTCTCGCGAACAATTTCGACCCGACTCAACCCGTCACATTTCAGGTCGATCCCCAAGTCTTTCTGGGAACGAATGTCCCCGGGACCGTTTTCTCCAGCCAAGTGCCACTCAACCAGCTTCCGCCAACCTTTACGCAAGGCGACACGTTTGTTCTCGTGAACGTCGATCCCGCGTTTCAAAACGCAGTTATCAGCGCGTTCGGTCCGGGAATGGTGGTCTTTCAAAACGGCGTCGCGACGTTGACGGGATCGGATTCAGATCCGGCCATTTCCGACGGTGACCAGTTCAATGTTACGCAACCATTATTATTCTCGCCGGCGGTCGTCGTCATACGAGAGCCCATTATGGTCAACATTCCGCCGGGCGGCGGCGCGGCGGTGCGGCGGATTAAGATCAGCGAGAACACCAGCCCCCAGCCGCGCTGCCGTGTGTTCTTCAATTACAGCTTCTTCAACGACGTGATCGCGGGCATTGGCGACGTCAATCGCTATACGTTCGGTATCGAACACTGCATGGCGGACCAAACACGTTCGATCGAAGTGCGCATGCCATTCGCGGCCACGCTGGCCGCCGACCAAACGGCCGGCGTGCAGTCGAAAGACACCGAGTGGGGCAACCTGACGATTGTCGGCAAACAAGTTCTGCTGCAGAACGACCGATCGCTGTTCTCTGCCGGGTTGGGCGTGACCGTGCCGACGGGAAGCGATTCTCGCCTGTTCTTTCCCAACGGCCAACAGATCTTGCAGATCGACAACGAGGCGGTCCACCTGCTACCGTTTGTCGCCGTTATGTCACAGCCAAACGATCGCTGGTTCTGGCAGGGATTCTTGCAGTTTGACGTGGATACCAACGGCAATCCGGTGCGCGGCGATTTGTCAGGACAAAACCTGAGCCAGTTCGGCGTGCTGCAGGACACGACCTTAATGTTTGTCGACTTCGGCTTCGGCTATCAGCTTTATCAAAATCCTTACGGTACCATCGCCGGCATCGCGCCGATGGCCGAAGTGCACTATGCCACGACCATTCAAGACGCCGACTTCGCCGACGGCAACGGTTTCATGATCCGCGATTTCACCAACCGCTTCGACGTGGTGAACCTAACGCTGGGCCTCAACATCTTCGGCCGCAACGGAGGTTCAATCCGCCCCGGCTTCGTCATCCCGCTACGCAGTGGCGACGACGACCAATTCGACTACGAAGCCCAGATACAGGGGAATCTGGCCTACTAGCCGACGAGGTTGAATTCAGTAAACCTCAGGTGCAAATCATCAATTGTTGCAAAGACGCGGTCGACAAGCTCCAAATAGTTGTCTACGTCACCATCTGTTTCTGTCGCCGCACGTTCTACCTGTTGATCGGGTGCAGTAATCCATGGACTACGGCCGACTACAAGCGGTGCGATCGCGTTTTGCGTCGCAGGATTCGCCGCGACCGCTGTCACGTTTGCCGACGGTGGATTGAGCGGCCATGTCGGCTGAACTAGCGTGGCAGGACTCGCTTCCCCTTCGCCGCTCGCGCTGCCAAGTGATTGCGCATTGACCGTGGGCGCCGAGACGACCGCGCCGCGCACCACGGCAATCACACGGAATACGTCCAGCGGTGTGAGTTGTCCGTCTCCATCCGCATCCCAATAAAATAACGGCGCCGCGGCGGCATTCGCAACGCTTATCGGCGATGACAAGCGATCGGCGCTGCGCAAGGCTGCGATGAGGGAAAACACGTCGAGCGAAGTCACTCGGCCGTCGCCATTGACGTCGGCCGAATTGACCGGATTGCGCAAAAGCGAGACGACACTGGCCGGCGCAATGTTCGCCGTGCCAGAGGTATGTGCATTGACCACCACGCCGCCCGTCGCCGAAATCACGGCCGTGGGTGCGACCAGGACGTTGCTGCCTGCGCTCAGCGTCACAGCGCCCGCAGTGGCACGCACCGTCGCACCCGCGCCGATGGTCAGATTGTCGGGCGGACCGGATCCCGCGGCGCTCGGTGAAGCGGTGAGGCTGACAACCGTGCCGTGAACGGTTCCAGTCACCGTCAGCGGGCTCATTGTCGTGATGTCGATGAGCCCGGACGATTCCATGCGTTTCACATGGAGCGTTCCGCTATTGGCAACAAATATCCCTCCGCTGCCGGCCGTGACGTCGATTTGTTGCACGCGGGTTTCGAGCTTGTTCAAGACGATGCCCGCGGTCGACTCTACGCGCGTGCCCACCGACGTACCGGCGCTTAGCACGGCCGACGCGGCCTCGATGTCGGCGCCACCGGAGTCTCCGCCATCCGCGATGCCGCCCTCGCGAGTGGTGACCGTGACAGTGCCCATGCCCGTCGTTACCAACCGGCTGATCTGAACGCCCAAGCCAGCCTCGAACGTGATGTTTCCGCCTGCCGCGCTGGCCCGCGAGCCGTCGCGCATGAAAATATCCAGCCCCGCGTTGAGCGTGACCGAGGCCGTGGCGCTTTGCACGTCGAGCCGACCCGCGGCGTCCACCACGATGCGCCCGCCCGCGTTCAGCAGAATGTTACCGTCTGCAGTGGTCACCGCACTGCTGACTTGGATGTTTTCCGCGATCGCCGTCACGTTGCCCATTGCAAGATTCGGTAAGTTGTCAGTTACGAGATTCGTTGGTCCGACAAAACGCACGCCGTCAACGCCGCCGCCACCGTCAATTGTAAAATTCGCCGTGAAGTCAGGCCCCAAACCCGTCACGTTGAACGTGTCGTTACCGCTCAATCCATCGATCAACACGTTGGCAAAGCTGCCGGCGGGAAACTCGAACGACTCGAACGGGTTGCCGCCGGTGCTGGCCCGCACACGCGTGTTGCTGCCGTTGGCTTCGATGACAAAGTCATTCGCATCCACGTCGCCCAAAATCGTCAGCGTGCCGCCGGGCGTTCCCACCACGGAAATCGGCTCCAGGCCGGTGAAATAAATGTGATTCGTCGCGTTGCCAGCGACGGTGAGTATCTCGCCTTCTGACGTCCCCAAGCCCGACCCGCCCCCGACGCCGTCACCAATGGCATAAGTTTGATTCACGCCGTTCGAGATGAACTCGTATCGCAATGCGTCATTGCCAGATCCGCCGTTGAATCGAATCGACGGGGCGTTGGGAATGTGGGGATTATCTTTACCGACCGGCAACGTGCCTCCGATGGTCGGAAGTCCATCCGCGGTCTCGCGGATGATCAACGTGTCGTTTCCATCCAGGCCGTTAATCGTCAACGATTCGATGAGCGACGACGGCAGCGCGAAAATCACGACGTTGTTAAGCAACACCTCAGTATCGGTCCCATTCGGCTGCAATACATAATCGTCCCCTGCGGGTGTGCCGTCGATGATCACCACACCGCGTTCGCTCGTAATCGTCGCTGTATCGCTGGCCGTGCTGAAGGCGCTCGCGCCGCCGGTGGTAGAAATGGCAACCGTATTGCCGAACGCACCGCTGGTTTGATCCCAAGCCCGATATTGGAGGGTTGCCGTGCCAAAGAAATTGGCCGTCGGCACGAAGCGGACAACGTCTTGCGAGCGTAGCAGCCGGGCCGCATTGGCCGATGGCGTGCCAAAGTTGGTGAACGTCGTGCCGCCATTGGTCGAGAACTGCCAACTGCCGAGCGTATTGTCGACGCCGAACACCGCGATGCCTTGCTGAGCCCCATTATCGACGTCGGTAATTGTTCCGCCCACGACGCTGGCCACCGAGTTGCCGGGATTGGCTATTGGGTCTTCATTGATGGCGGTCAATGTCCTTGCGCCCGAAGGCGTCAGAACCGGTGCGTCGTTCACGCTGGTCACGGTCAATGTCGCCGCATCTGTCGCTGAACTGAAAGCGGTTGCGCCGCCCGTGCCGCCGATGTTCACTTTGGTTCCGAACGTGCCGCTGGTCTGGTCCCAGGCACGATAGGTAATCGTGGCGTTCTCCCCGTTTTGCAAATCGGGCAGGTATCGCAGTGAATCGGTGGACCGCAACAGCAACGCCGACGAGCCGGACACCGCGCCCACGAGATTAAACACGCCGTTCGTGGCGAATTGCCACGTGCCGTTGCCCGTCGTGCCGGTGATCGCGATGCCGCGCACCGCAGCGTTGTCCACGTCGGTGACGGTCGTGCCGATGATGTTGGCCACGGTTGTCGCCGGGCTGGTGGTATCTTCGTTCGTGCCCGTCAGAGTTCGTACGCCGGATGGCACGAGCACCGGCGCGTCGTTGATCGACGTGGCGATGACGGTGGTTGTATTATTGGTGACCGCCGGCGCGACGCCGTCGTTAGCACTGACCGTGAACCGCGTCGTGACGGTCGATCCGGGCGGCACTTGATTGGCCGTCGGCTGGAACACCAAGCCGCGAATCGCGGTCGTCACTTGCGCCGCCGTCCCGTTGAACGTGAACGTGCCGGCTGGGCCTTGCACAAAGCCACCCAGTGAGCCCGCCGTAAACGTGCCGTTGGCTGGCGTCTCAATTGTGACGATTGCAGTCTGTGATTGCGGCGATGGGTTCGTGTCGACGTCGGCAATCAATATGCCCGAGAAAGGTTGAATCGTCGCATTATCGTTGACGGCTTGGTTGGCCACCGCGCCCGCAAGCGTCGGTGCATCGTTGACGCCGTTAACCGTAACGCTGGCCGTGCCCTGTACCTCGGCACCGCGGTTGTCGCGGAGCTTATACGTGAATGTGTCCGTAATCGAATTGCCCTGCCGCAATGCCTGCAAGGCGGCGGCGGCGGGGACTGTCGGGTTATAGGTAAAAGTGCCGTTGGCATTGATTTGCACCGAGGCGCCGTTGGCCGACGCGATCGTTTCGGCCACGACCGAGATTGTATCGCCCGCGTCCGGATCCGAGTCGTTGTTCCGAACGCCGTTAAGCACATTGTTGACCGTAAACACGGTGTCTTCGTTGGTGCCGATCAAGCCGGGATAGGTCGGACTGGCCGCGGTATAGCGATCGGTCACGGCCACCGGCTGCTGATTGACGACGACGTCCAACTCGACCAGCACACCTGTGATCGGCGCGGTACCGTCCGTCAAGTCGTACATGAACGAGTCTTGCAGCGTATTGCCGAGCGTAAGGTTGCTGAACGGCGGCGTGTTCGGTGGCGTATACGTAAACGTGCCATTCGCATTTAATTTCACCATCGCGCCGAGCGTGGTCAACATGCTATTCGTGTTGGTCACCGTCAACGTGTCGTTCGTGTCCACGTCCGTGTCGTTGGCCAAGACGCTCCGGCTGGGAGTCGTCGGGATAGAATTGTTAACGACGTATTGAGCGCTGTTGGCTCGGGTATCCGCGGTCGGCACGGGCGCGTCGTTGACGTTCGTCACGTTCAACGTGGCCGTGTCGGTGTTTGCACTGAAGGCGGACGTGGGACCCGGACTATTGGCGTTTGCGCGAGTGCCCGCCGTGCCGGAAGACTGGTCCCAAGCGCGATAGGTGATCGTTACGGTTTCGCCGTTCAGGGCGTTAGGGGTGTAGCGGACCGCGGCCGTGTTGGGCAGCAGCAAGGCACTGGTCGGCGAAACCGGTGTTGTGACGCTTGTAAACGGGGCGGCGCCCGTCGTGGAAAACGCAAACGTGCCGTTGCCCACGGCCCCAATAATCGCCATGCCGCCGAGCTGCGGGCCGTCGATGTCGGTGATCGTGGTCGAGCCGGCGCCGGCGTTAATGAAGCTGGACAGCGCGAGTGTGATCGGCGTATTCTCGTCCGTACTGTCCGTGGGATTCGCCGCGGTCAACACCGGAGCGTCGTTGACGGCGAAGACGTTGATCATTCGTGTGGCCACACCGCTGGAAGTGCCGTCAGTGACGGTAAACGAGATCGTCCGTGGCGTTGTGTTGGGAAAGTCGCTGGTATTTTGGTAGGTCACTGAACGCAGTGCCGTTTGGTAGTTGGCCACCGAAGTGCTGCCACTAAGCGTCAGCACACCGGCCGTGGCGTTGTAAGATCCCGTGATACCCAATTGATTGCTGAAGGCCAGGACATCCTGAGCACCGGCAAAGCCTGCGGCAATGCTGACCGTCGCGCCGATGAGGTTGGGACTGTTGAGACCGGTGAAGGTTAGTCCTGGATCAATGACCGTGGCCGGGTCGTTCTCGAGGTACACCAGCGCTCCGCCGGTGGTTTGGCCCACCACGGCTAGGCTGGCGGCCTCGATGAATACGGCGCTATCGAGGATTTCGTCGCTGACGTCCGAAATGGCCAGTTTTGCGTGATGCACACCGGCCGATAGTCCCCGCACGGACGCGGTAAAGACTTCCGTGAAACCGTCGTACCCGAGCTCCATGAGGAACAGGCCTTGGTCGCTGGGATCGTTGTTGCGATAGAACTCCGGATGCTGAGGCCCCGTGCCGAGTGGATTGCCGCCGTTAACGGTGTTGACCGAAACAGGCGTGGTTGTGCCTGGAATGAAGGCGATGTTTGCCCCGTCGACGAGGAAGGCAAAGAGATCGTTGAAGTTTCTGCTGGCAAACTCGTTGTACTCTTCGGAGGCAAACACAAAGTTGAAAAACAGATCGCCGGCGCTGGCCAGTTGAAAGTCAAATTCCAATGCGGTCGTGTCTGTCGACAACAGCGCGAGGGCGCCAAGTGCCGACGTGAGATCTGCGTCGCCGGCGCCTGAGGCCAGTCCGGAGGCAGAGTCACTTATATTGGGTCCGCTCGCAAGATTGGCGTCGCCCGTGGTCAGTACGATCCCGGACGCGATGCCGATCGACGGCGCCCCGCCGGTGAAGAATCCGGCGGAAACCAAGCTCCCCACAAAGGTCGCGTTGCCGAAGGGCACAACGCCGGGTCCTAAGATTGCGTCGCGCAACAGATTCCCGTCCGTCGTTGTGCCTGTGACCGTCAGCGCCAACAGGTTTCGCTCTTCGAGCTGTTCCAGCCGAAGCTGAGTACAAACTCGGCGATGCGAAGGAATTCTCGCTTCGCGTCGCCGGAATAGGTTCCGCAGATTTCTTGACATGACACGCGATGCCCCCATGTTGCGATCGATGGACAGGACATGTGACCAGATATGAGAAACGGGGTTGCTGTGAGGCTAACGTCCACAGTCCCAGTTCAATGCGCGTCGGTAAACTGCCCTTAGACTAACACTCGGCCAACTTGAATACAAAGGAAATCCCGCCAATTTGCGGTAAACCTCCTAGCGCGGCCGAGCCGCAGCCAAGTCGTAGCTGAATTCGTGAGAATTCAGGGAAGTGCGAGTCACCCAGCACCCAGGCGCCATTCATCGATCGTCGCAAAGACGCGGTCGACGAACTCCAAATAGCGGTCTTCGTCATCATTCATTTCCGTCGCCGTCACGCGCTCTGTATGTTGGTCGGGTGAAGCTAGACGTGCACCTTTACCGACAACGAGCAATGCGATCGTGTTGTCCGTCACAGGTTTTGCCGCGATCGATGGCGCGCTGGCCGACGGTGAATTGAGCGGCCAACTCGCTTGGCCTTGGAATGAGGGAGTTGCTTCCCCTTCGCCCGCCGCGCTGCCGGGTTGCTGTACACCGACGCTGGACGCTGAGACGACCGCGCCGCGCAGCACGCCAATCACGCGGAACACGTCCAGCGCCGTAAGCCGATCGTCACCATCCGTGTCCAAATAGACCAACGGCAGCGCCACCGCGTTCACAACGGTCGTCGGCGACGGCAAGCGACCGGCATTGCGCAAGGCCGCGATGACGGAAAACACGTCGAGCGGCGTCACTCGGCCGTCGCCGTCGACGTCGGCCCAGTTGACCGGATTGTGCAACAGTGGAACGACACCGGCCGACGTGCTGTTCGCGGCGCCAGCCGTATGCGCGTTGACCACGACGCCGGCCGTTGCTGAAACCACCGCCGCTGGCGAGACCAGCACGTTGCTGCCCGCGCTCAGCGTGACAGCGCCTGCAGTGGCTCGCACTGTGGCGCCCGCGCCGATTGTCAAATTGTCCGCCGGCCCGGACCCTGATGCGCTCGGCGAAGCCGTTAGATTGACCGACGAGCCGCGGACCGCTCCAACCACGGCCAGCGGACTCATCGTCGTAATGTCCACGCGCCCGTTCGGCGCCTCCGCGCGATCCACAACTAGCGTCCCGCTATTGGCAACAAATATCCCTACGCCGCCGGCCACGACGTCGATTCGTCCCACGCGGGTATCGAGCTTGTCCAGGAACGTCCCCGCAGCCGTCACCACGCGCGTGCCCACCGACGTGCCTGCGCGCAGCACGACCGACGCGGCCTCAATGTCCGCGCCGCCCGCATCGCCGCCG
>JBGTKH010000051.1:0-9685 GCA_041744735.1 Pirellulaceae bacterium
CGTTGCGCAACACGCCTCATCTCCAGCAGATTACCGACGTGGAGATACAGCAGGAAATAGACGACTACCGAGCCGGGCGATGAAGATTCTCATCGACACCAACGTGTTGTTGTCGGCGGCATTGCGTAACCGGTTGCCGGAGCGTGTCGTCCGGTTTGTCGCGACGCGCGAGGAGTGGCAATGGATTGTGACGCCGGATATCGCTGGCGAATACGCAGATGTCCTGAGTCGCCCAAAGTTTCGGTTGCCTGCGGATGTGTTGCGTGATTGGCACGACTTGATTCATGCTCGAACAATTCCCGTCAGCGTTTCGATTCCGCCCGTCAGTTTTCCACGCGATCCCAAGGACGCACCGTTCCTAGCGGCCGCCATTGCCATAGGCGCGGATTTTCTCATCACCGGCGACAACGACTTGCTTGAGAGCCGCCTGCCATTGGCAACTCGAATCGTGTCCGTCGCGGAATTCGCCAGGATATTTCAGATTTCGTAGACGAATCTCAGTAGAAACAGTGGTAACGTGCCAGGGTTTGGTAGTGGCGAACAGCGTACGGCGTGACGGTGCTTGATTTTTCTGGTGGGCCGAAGTAGGAAGAGGATGGATGCAACCGGCTGCTTGCCGCTGGAGGGCACGGCGGCGATGAGCAACTCGGTCCGCATCCGACGGGCACCGGCCGGGCCAGATGGGATGAAAAGAGCTCGACACTCCGGTGGCCTATAGTTGGTGACGAGAATTTTAATCCCACAACTTAAGCTGGAGTGACGAGCGATGTTTAGTGTAGCAGATTGGAAGTGTTTTGTCGGGTTCGATTATCACGATTGTTTTGTGCAGGTGTGCGTTTTGGACGCGGCGGGGGAGGTGCTGGGGAACCGGCGGTTGGCGAACGACGTCTCGCGAATCCTGGAGTATGTGGACGAGGTTCGCGAGGGGCGCGTGATCGCGGGGGCGGCGGTCGAGACGTGTTGCGGGGCGAGTTGCTTCGTGGAGCAACTGCGCGCGTGCGATTGGCACGTCGAGTTGGCGCATGCCGGCATCTGTGCGCGGATGAAGCAGAGCCCGGATAAGACCGACTGGAGCGACGCTCATTTGTTGGCCGACTTGTGCCGGGTCGGCTACTTGCCGCGGGTCTGGCTGCCGCCGCGAGAGATTCGCGACCTGCGGCGGTTGACTCGCTATCGGCAGCAGTTGGTCGATCAGCGTCGCAACGTGAAGTTGCGGATGCGCGCGATGCTCCGCGAGGAACGGGTGACGGCACCGGTCGAGGCGGGCAACGTGTGGACCAAAGCTTGGCTGGCCTGGTTGAAGGAGACGACCGCACTGGACAGCCACAGCCGCTGGGTCATGGACCAGCATCTGGAAGATCTGGAGCGACTGGTGGCGAAGATCCGCGACGTGGAACAACGCATGGAGGCCGCGACCGCCGCCGATCCGCTGGTGCAGAAGCTGCGTCAGACGAAAGGCGTGGGCCTGGTCACGGCCGTGGTGATGCGCGCCGAGATCGGCAGCTTCGAGCGTTTCACGTGCGGCAAGCAACTGGCGCGGTACTGTGCGGTCACGCCCAAGAACGCCTCCAGCGGCAAACGGCAGGCCGACGCCGGCTTGGTGAAAGCGGGCAACCTCACGCTGCGCACGCTGATCATCGAAACGGCGCACCGCCTGGCGCGTTTTCAACCGCAATGGCGCGAGCTGAAAGAAAAACTCAAGGCCAAAGGAAAACCGGCGTCGGTCGCCGCGGCGGCGGTCGGCAATCGCTGGATTCGCAAATTGTTTTGGGAGATGAAACCCCAGGAGGAGGCCATCGCGGCCTAACCAGCAGGAAGGATCACGGTGATGAGAACGAACGAAGATACACTCAGGCTCTCGGTAGTGAGGCGAGCTCGTTGTGCCACGGGGCCGGTCTGCGGACCTGCTCGTTGCCAGGTGGGGCAGCCTCACACCTTTCGAATCCCAACTTGGGCTCAACGTTGTCCACAACGGTGCAAGCGGATAGACGGTCAAACAATCGCTCCGCATCGACAGTGGCACCCGCGCGGCTATGTCCGCCGCCTCGAATTCTGCTACACGCCCAAGCACGGCAGTTGGTTGAACATCGCCGAGAACGAATTAAGTTGCCTGACGCGCCAGTGCCTGCACGGCCGGCACTTCGGCGAGATCACCATCCTGCAACAACAAATTGAGGCTTGGTTGATCGACGTCACCAATGCCCAACGCGGAGTCGACTGGCAAATGCAGATCGCCGACGCCCGCTGCAAACTAAAATCCGTTTACCCTAAAATTCTGCTCTGACGAAGCACTAGACAGTGCATCGGCCTCCGACGAAATTGCAAACGAATTTTAGCGACCACAGCCACCGCAACGCTGAAGAGGCATTATGACGTTTATGGACTGAGTCTCGATCGAAACTCCCTCCAAGATTACAGGTTGAAGCAATCCCGGTGCGGATAATCTGATGTTGATCCGCTTGTCGTTCGGGTCCACCGTTGGGACATCGATTGTAAACACGCCAGACCCGCTGTTAAACGTTATCGTACCCACGGAACTGGTTTCGCCACGCGGACTTGCAGCAATCCGCAGTGACAATCGGAACTCGTCAGCCGTCATAGCAGGCAACCCGGCATCGGCGCGAACGACATTAAGCTCGGTAATCGTGAGTGGATTCCCCTTAAGGCTCTTGATCATTCCCGAAACTTTCGCTGCATCTGCGTAGCAGCAAATTGACAAAACCAAAGTAACGCTCATAACACTAGATCTGTACAGCATCGCACACCTCCGGCCTTAATTAAAAACTTGCTTTAAAGAATACTCAGCTTCTTCGCGAAAAGTCTTGTCTGACCAAAACACAAGCACAAGATTATCACCCTCTAGTGGAGACCCGACTTTCAATCTTCTCGTTGGCAAGGACTTTTTTGTCTCGAAATGCAACAGTCGAAGCGCAAACTGTTTGTCCGCGAAGTCAGTCCGGTAGTCTGTGTGTAAAAACGCGATACATCGACTTGCGTCAGGAATCTCGTCGAACAATTCGCAGCGAAAGCCGGCGTAATCCTTGTCGAACTGCTTGCGGCTCCAGCATACGTAAACGTCTCCCGAATTCTTCGCGTGCTTCAATCCTTGAACGAGCACATCGGCATATAGCTGCAAACTCATCGCCCTTTCAGGCGCCAACATTTCTTGAACCAAAGAGCCGTTACGCTCGGCATTGTCAGAGAGTAGCACCGGAGTCGTCATGGGAACCGATACATCCTTGAACGCCGGCCGATTCGGCGATAACCAGTCCTTCCAGTATGCGATGCTGAGTGCGATCGTCGCGAAGATCGAGACATAAAAGACGAATTTCCCAAATACGACTGTTCCGTGATCATAGTAGAGTGGAGCGTCGGGGGAGGGCAAACGGAGTAATCGCTGGGTCAACGCGATCGCAAAAATCGAGAGCAAGATGTAACCAACAAGGCTTAGCCCCTTGGGAATCGCAAGTTGATCGGTAAGTGTAAGCGCACCACCTTGGGTAGCTACAAAAACGAGCAAAGTGATAAAAACCCCATAGGCCTCTTTCGCGTCAGGCTCGAAAGTGCGGCCGATACCCTGGGGACTGCCGCGGATTGCATCAATCACGCAATCGACTAAAGCATTCCCCGCCGACTTTAGCCATTCGCGCAGCATTGCAGATGTGCACTCACGGTGATGTTCCGCTTTCATTTATGATTGCTTGAGAAGCAAAAGTCAAGCCTTTTTGCAGAATATTTGTCCACTGGCCATATTCCACCGATGGATGACCCAAAGGGCTTGCGGAAATTCTCATGCGGTTGAAAGGGTGCGATCTCTGAGAAACGGCTTTCATGCGGCGATTCTTGGGAGGGGAAAAGCACGGGATCAAACACTCGATGCCGGCACGGTTGCCGGCCGGCAAAAACACCAACTGTGTTGGAAAAAGGTGTCTGTTAAAGTTCTTAAACGCCACGGCCACATCGAGTGGACGAAGCCGACGGGCTGTATCACGCTTTGAATCGCGGGAATGCGCAGGCGGCGATTTTTCGCAAGGACGCGGATTATGACGCGCGTTTGAGCGCATTCTCGGCGAGGTCGGTAACGATACGATGTGCAACTGTTCGCGTTTCAGTTGATGCCCAGCCACTGGCATTTCGTACTGCGTCCGAGTCAAGATCACGAGATGAGCCGATTTTGTTGTCACCTCGGCCCATTGGTCGCCTGCCGCGGCGGGTGCCGCGCGCAAACTAACGACTCACCGATGTCGCGCTGACCGCACTGGGCAAGTCGGTGCAGCGTGGCAGCGCCTTCGGCGACCCAACGTGGATCGAATCGGCGGCAAAGCGTTTAGATTTTGGAATTCAAAATACGTCCGCGCGGCCCCGCAAGTTCGATTTCCTGACGAAAACTTAAACAAAGAGTTCTGAGTCCTTTGATTTTCCCGTCCAACCGTCGCCGCTGATCGTCGTTTACTATGGCTTCGGATCGGAGAGCCTCGCCTCGCCTAGTTGGTCCCTAACGCGGCAGCGGGCACGGGGAATTGAGCGCACATCTCTCTGACTTCGCGACCAATACGCTGCTGCAATCGATCGTCATCTGGATTCTTCAGCGCCGACAGCATCCACGCGCCGACCTGGCGCATCTCGTCGGTGCCGATGCCGCGCGTGGTTAAGGCGGGCGTGCCGACGCGGATGCCTGATGGGTCCATTGGCTTGCGCTCGTCGAACGGGATCATGTTTTTGTTCACGGTGATACCGCAGCGTTCCAGCGCCGCTTCGGCGATCTTGCCGCCGATGCCCAGCGGCGTGACGTCGACCAGCATCAGATGGGCCTCCGAGCCCGTCGATGCACAAAAGTTAATTGTCGACGGGCTCGGAGGCGGCTCGGAGGCCCGTCGTACGTCTGCGACATGGCCGGCAGACGATTGCTCGCGCGGCCCAGCCGCAGCCCACTCGTAGCTGGATTCCCAAGAATTCAGCCGAGCCGACACAACGTGCGCGCCCGTCGAATTCTCCACCGCGATCACGCGCCGCCCCGCGTGTTCTGTGGTGCGTGTTCTGCCGACCGCATAAGACGCGACTCCGCGGAAGTGTTTATTGCCGCAAACGATTGACGATTCAGGTACATCGGACTAAAATCACTCTCCGCCTTGACGCGCGTTCTGCCGCCGAATTTGCGGCGTTAACAAATTATGGCTGCGAACGCCTGACCGTAGAATTAGATAGTTCGTCGGACAAGCTGATACCGCATGGACTACGCATCGATCCATTCGCAACTGAAGCCGACCGATGGCACAACATGGCGTGCCGTCATCGAAGACGATCGCTTTCGACTGATGGATTGCCCACTCGCAATCGAAATCCATACGCGAAGCGTTCCTGAGGAATCCCCCGTGCCTGAAATCTCTGCCGAGGAATCTCAACTTGCGGACACGATCCTGAACGGATTGGAAAGCTGCATTGCTGAATCCGAACGCTTGCTGGAAAACGATCCGACCATCGGACATATCCGCATCAATGGCGGAGCCAAGATCGTGAATCCGCACATATGGATTTCCCGTGAAATAATAAAACAGGACCGTGCAACTCGGTGGGCGATAGTTCTAGGAATTGACGTGAATCCAGACTTTGGATGGCACATAGAATTTGACGCTTTGAAAGCGCTGGAGATTTGGGCCGGTGATTGAGGTTGCGGTTCCGCTACCGGAAACGATCGCAATGGGACCGTTTTCTGTGCCGCCAAAGTCCGACGAACAAAACGGTGAACCCGAGCGGCTACATTTCCGGCGATTCAACCGTTAAACTGTTGGAGAGGTATTCGGCGATTCGACGCGGTTCCTGATGGTCCGCCGCCGGGTTACCTTGGACGTTCGGAAAGAGTGCCAAATAATCATGGATTGGAGTGACGTCGCAAAAATTTTATTCGGTGCCGGACTCGGCTTCGTCATCGCGTTTGGTCAAGCGTTGCTCGCCCAGTCGCGACGACGAAAGGAAGTCATCAAGCTCATATCAATTCAGTTACCGAGTATCTTGACCGCGATAGAGCCGATGGTGAGAGGAAAGCTCATGCCAGATACCGATCTCCCCTCTCTAGGTTACATCGGACCGACGGAATTGATTGCGCTTTCAACGGCAGCCGCAAGGGAGGTATACCAGTTGAGGGAGGCGTTAGCGCGAGCAGAGATGTCCCGCATGATTGCTTCGGCGTCGATCCGAGATCAGCAGTCGCCGCAGTTTCAGGCTCATAGCATCATTTTCTCCGAGTGTCTCGGCCAGGCGATCGATTCCATTAGGGCTCTTCAGAAGAAGCTATGAAGAATAGTTCCAACTTTGAAGTGCGACGAAAAAGATAGTCCGAACAATGCGATGCACCGAACACCTACCCGCCGTCACGCCAGCTGCTTACGCACCTGACGCGCCAGCGGTCCGGTGCCGGTGATCGCCGACGTTATTCCGCAGGAGAAATGTCGTGGCTATCCACAGCACAATGACCTACCACGGAGACAACAACGATCCGAACGGAATGCCCGACCCGTGGTTCCACTATCTCGTTGTCGCAAGTCCCGGCCCAAAACCCGGATCAGGCACGGCGTCCATCGTTTCTCTTTCCGAAGCCCGTGCAAAAGCCATTGGTCAAGGTCCCTCCCATACGATAATCGCAAAAGAGGGTGGTCCTGAAGCTGCACTAAAAATGGCCGAACAGTTTCTGGACGACGAACACGCGGGCCTTAAAAAGATCGTCAGTCACGTCTTGCGGAATGGACGACAACGGAACAAGCGGATAGATTATCAACCGATTTTTCCACATCGACAGTGGCACCCGTGCGCTGCAGCAGACGGTCGCCGCTGTGCGAATCCCCAACCCCGTGACACTATGTTTGGATTCACGCCTCGAATCGTTTGGAATGACAACGCCGATAAGTTGGTCGAGGAAATGCGGAGGAGGGACGATGATTCCTGAATTAGTCAAAAGGTACGAAGCTGGTGCGATCACTGCCCATCACTTGGCTGTGCAATGTCTGCACATGGTCGATCCAGACGAACCGGAATTGGTGCTTGCGCAACTTCCTGATGACATTTTGGCGGCTATCGAGAAGTTTGCGGATGAATACACTCCAAGAGGTATGAGTACCAACTTTGGTGTCATTCCGGCGCAAGATCAAGTGAGCGCCGCCATGAAGTGGATTGGCGAAAAGGACGTCAGCCTCGCGAAACCAAAGTAATTGCTACCTTATCCATGCCGCAAACGCGGCGGCGGGTACGGGGAACTGAGCGCACATCTGTCTGACTTCGCCGCGAATCTGCTGCTGCAGTCGCTCGTCGTCGGGACTTTTTAGCGCAGCCAGCATCCACGCACCGATTTGCCGCATCTCTTCCACGCCGATGCCGCGCGTGGTTAATGCGGGCGTGCCGACGCGGATGCCCGACGGGTCCATCGGCTTGCGCTCGTCGAAGGGAATCATGTTTTTGTTCACCGTGATGCCGCAGTGTTCCAGCGCCGCTTCGGCGATTTTGCCGCCGATGCCCAGCGGAGTCACATCGACCAGCATCAGATGGTTGTCCGTCCCGCCGCTAATCAGCCGCAAGCCGCCGGCCACCAGCACCTCGGCCAGCGTGCGAGCGTTGTCGATGATCGCTTGTGCGTACGTTTTGAATTCCGGCCGCAGTGCTTCGCCGAAACAGACCGCCTTGCCGGCGATCACGTGCATCAGCGGCCCGCCTTGCAGGCCGGGGAAGATGCTGCGGTCGACGTCTTTGGTGTATTGCTCGCGGCACAGTATCAGCCCGCCGCGTGGCCCGCGCAGTGTCTTGTGGGTAGTCGTGGTGACGAAATCGGCGACCGGCACCGGATTGTCGTGCAGACCGGCAGCGACGAGTCCGGCATAGTGAGCCATGTCGACGAACAGCTTCGCGCCGACCTCGCGCGCGATCTCCGCAAAGCGGCCGTGAGGAATCTCGCGCGGATAGGCACTGGCCCCTGCGACGATCATCTTCGGCTTGTGCTCGCGCGCCAAACGGGCCACTTGATCGAAGTCGATGCGGTGCGTGTCGCGCGTGACGCCGTAGCTGATGAAGTTGTACAGCTTGCCTGAAATGTTCAGCCGCATCCCGTGCGTCAGGTGCCCGCCGTGTGCCAGATCGAGCCCCAACACGGTGTCGCCCGGCTCCAGCGCCGTCATGTACACGGCTTGATTGGCCTGCGAGCCCGAATGCGGCTGGACGTTGGCGTGCTCGGCGCCGAACAACTGCTTGGCCCGGTCGCGCGCCAGATCCTCGGCCACGTCCACATGCTCGCAGCCGCCGTAGTACCGCCGCCCCGGATAGCCCTCGGCGTACTTATTCGTCAGCACGCTCCCCACCGCCTGCATCACCGCCGGGCTGGTGTAGTTCTCGCTGGCAATCATCTCCAGCCCCGCCTGCTGCCGCTCCATCTCTGCCGCGATAGCCGCCCAAACATCCGGGTCTTGCGATTGGATAAAGTTCATTGAAATTGGCCAACTCTTTCAATCTTTCGTGTTGTCAAAGTGGAAGTCGTGCATTGTTGGGGCGCACCACAGATTCGTCAATCCGACGCAAAACGCCACATTTTTTCGCTATGTTGAATCCGCACCGTAGCGGGGGTATATTTAGGACCACATTCGCTGTTTTCGTAGCCAATGAAAGGGGAACCAAATGCGATGACCAACAACTTCGATCCGTATCACAAGTGGTTGGGCATACCGCCCGAAGAACAGCCGCCGCATCATTACCGGCTGTTGGGGATCAGGCTGTTCGAGAACGATCTCGACGTGATCGATACTGCGGCAGATCGTCAAATGAGTCACCTGCGCAGCTACCAGTCGGGACCGCACAGCCCGCTGTCCCAGAAGCTGCTCAACGAAGTCTCGGCCGCGCGGTTGTGCCTGTTGAACGCGCAAAAGAAGACGGCTTATGATCAGCAACTGCGCAGCACCGCGCCGTCACGCGCGGCGACAGTCGCCGAGATTTCCCGCGAGCAACCTCTCGCTGGTCCCCACGCTCGGCCGATCGCGCGGCCGCTGGCCACACCGTCGGTACCTGTCTCGCGGTTGCTACCCACACCGTCCGCACACGTCTCGGGGCCGCAATCCATACCTTCCGTTCCGGTCTCCGCACCGAGGCCCATGGCAGTGGCCAAAGTCTTGCCGGCCGAAACGCCGCAGCCCGAAGTTGATCCGCATTTGGTCGAACTGTTCGAGCAAACTCACGACGATCGGACGGGCAGTGCCATCGGCCGGTCAGGGTTGCGAAAGCAACGCGCCGCAGGGCGTTCCGGCATCGGCAAGAAGCACGCCGCCGGTCACAAGAAAAAACAGTCCGTTCCGCCACTGTTGCTCGCGGTGGCCGGAGGCGGTGTGTTCGTCGTGCTGCTGTTGCTCGCGGCGATCTTCTCCCGCGAAAGTGCGCCGCAGTCAGGCACGCTGGTCTTCGATTGGCCGCCCGACCAACGCGTGCGCCTGATTCTCACGATCGACAAACAGGTGGTCATTGTTCCGCCCACGGGCGCCTTGCGTTATCCTTGTTCGCCCGGCCGACACCACGTCAAGGCCGAGCGGCCCAAGTACCATCCGTTTTCCCAAGATGTCACCGTCGTCAGCGGCAACCAGCAATCGATTCGCCCGATGTGGGAACCAAAGTGCACGCTCATCATTCAATGGCCGGTCGAAGAACAATCCGGCGGGACGTT
>JBGTKH010000052.1:0-11989 GCA_041744735.1 Pirellulaceae bacterium
CCGCGGCCCAAGTGGCTGAGGTCTCGCCAGAAAAGAATGCGAGGCGCTTCGCTGGACGCATCCCAAATCACTTCTGTGCGCGCGGCCGCGCTGCCGTCTTGAATGTAACCCACGACTTGTGCGCGATACACGTCGCCGCCGACACACACAAACGGCATCAGCGCCTGCATCTCGTCGAGCGTAACGATGGCCTCGGTGAGAATCCACGTTTCGTGCTGCCGATTGGCGTCGTCTTCGCTCGGCTGTGCGCTGCGGCGGCTGATGATCTCGCTGACGATTGTCTCGTTCATGCCGGGAATGCCCATCAGAATCGCGCGCGGTGCTTGATTGATGTTGATGCGGCCCGGAATCTCCGCCGCGGGATTGATTGTCAGGCGGTCCATAAGCTGCGGCAAGTAAATGCCCATGCCGACTTCGGTGAACGGCGACGCTAGATTCGTCGCCTCGCGGTCGCCGGTGAACGTGACGCTGACGTTCTTACCGATCAAATCAAGCACCTGAGTTAGCGTCCCTTGTTCAGTTCCCGGTTTGGTAAGGTCCAACTGCTGGCCCGGTGCGCTGGCCGGCGTCTCTGAACTGCTATTGGAGGGACCATTCTGTCGATAAGCCACGATGAACGTCGCCCAGTCGGCGCCGAACTCGCTGCTCAACTGGTCATAAAGCTGCTGCATGTCGTCGGTGTTGACGTAGATCCGTGGCTGGCCAATGGCATCGATGTTGCCTTCCTTGCTGTGCAGCGTCATGTACGCCACCCAGCCGCGGTCCAACGAACCATCGGGAAAGGAAGCTTGCAACAGCGCCGCGTCCTGCATTTCGCTGGGGTCGATCATGCCGTTGCGATTCGCGTCGGCACCGAACAGCAGTTGCGGCACGACGCCACGCACCAGCAATAACTCTTCCACCGTGTCCAGCGGACCGTTCTTCGGCGCGTAAGGCGGTTGCAATGTGGAATAGAAGTCCGCCTCGGCGCCGTATTCGCGCGGCTCCTCGTCCTCGTCGATCCAGTCCAAAATCGCGTCGGCAATCTCCTCGGTCATGCCGGGCAGCGCCATCAGTAACTGCCGGCCAGTGTCTTCCGTCAAACCTGTAACTGCCGACAGAGCCGCCGAGGGTTGTTGTCCGGTATTGCCTATCGCTTGAATTGCACTTGTCGTTTGCGTCGAGCTTGTTGTTGGGCCTGTGCCTCCCTGGGTCGAGCCGCCGGCTTGTTGTGTCAAGTTTCCTAGCTCGCCCGTGCTTGCCGACTCAGCATTACTCAGCAACAGCGCATTCAAATTAAGCCGCGTGGATTCGTCCTCCAAACCGAACCGCACGCCGCCCCACTTGCCTTCCTCGTCCATCGCCGGCGACACGACGCTGACCCGGCCGCGCAGCGCCGGGTCTAGATCATCGGCGACCAGCACGCCGCGGAATTGCAATTGATTGTCGTAAGTGCCGCCCGCCGCCAATCGCGTGCTTTCGGTCTCCGCCAAGAACAGCGACACCGACTCGACGCCCGAATCGACCAGCGCTCGGGCCTGAATCTGCCGGCCGTTCAATTGCGCCGCCTCGTAATGCGCCAGCATCATTTCGCTGAACGTATACGCCGCCAGCGCCAACACCACGATCACAATCAGCACGATCACCAACACCATGCCGCAACGATCCGCCCGGCGGCAGGAACGATCTCGTATACGAAGATTGTCGTAGCGGAATTCGTGAGAATTCCGAAGTTTCACAACTTCGGCTACGGTTTTGACATGCCCGTTTTGAAAAGTTGCTTGCACGATGAGTCTCGAATGATTGCCGATGTGTGCCCTATTCCTGTCATCATAATCTGACGGCGCCGCAGTACAACGAACCGGCCGCCGGCCGCCTCGTCATTCAACCCCAGTACGCGCTTGGCGTTTCGGGAAAGGAGGTCGGGAGTCTTTTTCCTGTCGGCGGAGGCCGGCGAGTGAATTGCAGCGGCGTTATCCGCCGACAGGAAAAAGACTCCCGACCCCATGTCACGCCAGAATCGCTTGCACCACATGTCCGGACACGTCGGTCAGGCGGAAATCGCGGCCTTGGTAACGGTAGATCAGCCGTTCGTGGTCGATGCCCAGCAGATACAGCATCGTGGCGTGCAGGTCGTGAACGTGGACGATGTTTTCGACGGCGTTGTAGCCCAGCTCGTCGGTGGCGCCGTAAGTGATCCCGCCCTTGATCCCGCCGCCGGCGAGCCACAAGGAAAATCCTTTGATGTGGTGGTCGCGGCCGTTGCCTTGAGCCATCGGCGTGCGACCGAATTCGCCGCCCCAGACGACGAGCGTGTCGTTCAACATGTCGCGCTGCTTGAGATCGGTCAACAGCGCCGCGGCCGCTTGATCGACTTCTTTGGCAATCCCGGCAATCTGATCTTTGACGCCGCCGTGATGGTCCCAGTCGCGATGGTAGAGCTGGATGAACCGCACGCCGCGTTCGGCCAATCGCCGCGCGAGCAAACAGTTGGCGGCGAACGAGCCGTCGCCGCCCTTGGTGCCGTACAGGTCGAGTACGTGCTGCGGCTCGTCCGTGACGTCCATCAGTCCCGGCACGCTGCTCTGCATTTTGAACGCCATCTCGTACTGCGCGATCCGCGTGGCGATTTCGGGGTCGTCGACCGTTTCGTCGTATAGCGCGTTGAGCGAACTGACCGCGTCGACCACGTCGCGCTGCTGACTTGCGTCCACGCCGTGCGGACGGTTGACGTACAGCACCGGATCGCCCTTTGAACGAAATTCGACGCCCTGGAATCGGCTGGGGAGAAAACCGCTGTGCCATTGGCGAGCGGCGATTGGCTGAGCCTGTCCGAATTTGCCGGTTGATGTCATCACGACAAAGCCGGGCAGGTCTTCGCACTCGCTGCCCAAACCGTACTGCACCCACGCGCCCATCGACGGCCGGCCCGAGATCGTCGTGCCCGTGTTCATGAACGTGTGAGCCGGGTCGTGATTGATGGCCTCGGTCTGCATCGAGTTGATGATGCAAATCTCGTCGGCGATCGCGCCCACGTGCGGAAAGATCTCACAGATCCGCTGGCCCGATTGGCCGAACTGCTTAAACGGATGTTGCGGCGCGAAACACTTCAACTCTTTTCCTTGAAGCTGCGCGATCGGCTGGCCTTTGGTCAACGATTCGGGCATCGGCTGGCCGTGCATCTCGGCCAGCTTCGGCTTGAAGTCCAGCGTCTCTAAATGCGACGGCCCGCCCGCCATCGTTAGAAAAATCACACGCTTCACTTTCGGCGCAAAGTGCAGCGGATTGATTACGCCACGGCTTTTCACGTCATCGTCCGCCGCCGTCAACAGACTCGGGTTCAACAGCGTCGCCAGCGCCGTCGCGCCCAGACCTGTGGCGGTCCGCCTGAGAAAGGCTCGTCGAGTTTGTTGCGCGCGGATCGCGTTGTCATTGTTAAACTTCATCGTCACTCTTGATCCTCTTCAGTTGGTTTCCAAACGTCGGCGACAGCCAGCAAGCGTGCCAGCGGCAACTGGAATCCGGGGAGTAGCGGCGTGATGTAGGTTTCGTTTTCTGTAACGACTTGTTCTGCCGCATCCGCTGGTCCTTCACGGAACACCGTCATCGTTCGGCGGAAGCGGTCGATGATCCAGTACTCGACGACGCCGATTCCTAAATAGTCGTGCCGCTTTTCCACGTAATCGCGCACGTAACTCCGCTTGCCGGCGGAAACGAACTCGACAACGATCGTTGGAACATCTTCTTTTGGTTTTGGCTGGCGGCCGAGCCCCGCCCAGATCACACGATCCGCTCTGCGCCGACTTTCCTGAATGTAAACAAATCGCTCAGGTAGCGTGGCGTCCAGCGAAGCACCTTGCGGGTGCTGCTCTTGATAGTTGCCGAGCAAACGTCCGAGTAATTCATTCGGACCGGCTTCCGACTCGAGTGGAATAGGATTCACGACAAGCACTCCGTGAATTAGTTCGTAGCGATACAGATCGTCGTAATCCGTGATGCCGTCAAACTCCTCAGGCGTCATGTGAATGCCGGCGCAGGCTAAACCGATTCGGGTCGCCGGCAGCTTGATCGTCGTGGGCATTTCGATGGTTGCCATCGCCGTGTTCCTCATGACCGAGTAATCGTCTCGTGCAAGTTCAAGATGACTCGTGCGATCGACATCCACGCGGCGAGTTCCGCAGCTTCCATGGCGCTGGGTGCGGCGGACTCGCCAACCTTGAGCACCTGCGCCGCGGCGGCCTCGTCGTCGGTGTATTGCTTCGAGTGTCTTTCGTAGAGCTCGCTTAGAATCTTCGTTTCGGCGTCGCTGGGCGCGCGGCCCAGTGCGTGACGATATGCGAATGTAATCCGATCAGGAACAGTCGAGCCGCCTTCGAGAACGATGCGCGCGGCGAACACGCGGGCCGCTTCGACGTACGTGGGATCGTTCAGCAGCACGAGCGCTTGCAGCGGCGTGTTGGAGCGCGGCCGCTGGACCGTGCACTCCTCGCGGCTCGGCGCGTCGAACGCCACCAGGCTCGGATTCACAAACGTCCGCTGCCAGTACGTGTACATCCCGCGGCGATACAAATCCTCGCCGTGATCGTTCTGATACGTGCGTTTGGGGAAATTCAAATAGTCCCAGTAGCCGTCCGGCTGATACGGTTTGACGCTGGGGCCGCCGATCTTGCGCGTCAGCAGACCGCTCACGGCCAGCGCGTTGTCTCGCACCATCTCGGCATCCAAACGATAGCGGTCCTGGCGGGCAAACCAATCGTTGGTCGGATCGCGCTCTTGCAACTCCCGGCTTGCCACCGACGTCTGCCGATACGTGCTCGACATGACCATCAGCTTCAGCAGGTGCTTCACGTTCCAGCCGCTCTCGCGAAATTCGACGGCCAGCCAATCGAGCAGTTCCGGATGCGACGGGAATTCCCCCTGCGTGCCGAAATCGACCGGCGTCCGCACCAAGCCGTGGCCGAACGCCAGCTTCCACAAGCGATTGACAAAGACACGCGCCGTCAAGGGATTGTCCGCCGACACAAGCCAGTTGGCCAAGTCCGACCGATTCGCGCGGCGTTCTTCCACACTCAGCCGCGACAGGAACCATGGCACGTCGGGTTGGACCACTTCGCCCGAATCGTCGAGCCAATTGCCGCGCGGCAGGATACGAATCGGGCGGGGCGTCACGGACACGCTGATCAGCGTCGCTGGGAACGCATCCTGCAGCGACTTCTTTTCCTGTTCGAGCTTTGCGATCTGCCCGCGCGTCTCGTCTGTCTCGGGCATCGTCTTGCGCAGCGAGGCCAATTGCTCCTCGATTTCTCCGAGCCGCGCCTCTTGATCCTTCGTCGGCAGCTTCACTTGATCCTGACGACCGACTCCCTTTTCCTGCACATCGGCGAAGAACGCGGCGAAGCTGTAAAAGTCGCGAGCCTTGAACGGATCGAATTTGTGATCGTGACATTCTGCACAACCCAGCGTCGCTCCCAGCCAAACTTCCGACGCATTGCGGACGCGGTCGGCCGAATACTTGGCCACGTACTCTTTGGCCTGAGCGCCGCCTTCTTCGGTCGTCATCAGCAGCCGGTTGTAGCCCGACGCAATCTTCGTTTCCGTCGTTGCATCCGGCAGCAGGTCGCCGGCCAGTTGCTCGACGGTGAAATGATCGAACGGCTTGTTCTCGTTGAAGGCCGCAATCACGTAATCGCGATACGGAGCGAGGTCGCGGTGGTTGTCGCTGTGATAGCCGCCGGTGTCGGCGAAGCGCACCAGATCGAGCCAATACATGGCCATCCGCTCGCCGTAATGTTTTGAGGCCAGTAGCCGGTCGACCAGTTTTTCATAGGCTTGCGGCGAGTTGTCCGCCACGAACGCATCGATCTCCTGTGGCGGCGGCGGCAGTCCGGTCAAGTCGAACGACAAACGGCGAATCAGCGTTCGCTTGTCGGCTTCCTGCGAAGGTTTTAACTCGTGTGCTTCGTACTGAGCCGCGATGAAATTGTCGATCGGGTTCCGATTCCAAGAAGCGTTGGCAACTTGCAGCACTGTCGGCCGCACCGGTTTGACGTACGCCCAATGATCGTCGAACTTCGCCCCCTCGTCGATCCAGCGGCGGAGCAGACTGACTTGAGCCGCCGTCAGCCGCGGCTTCTTGGAATCGGGCGGCGGCATCAATATGTCCGCGTCGGTGCTCGCGACGCGCTCGATCAGTGAACTGTTCGCTGCGTCGCCCTCGATGATCGCCGATTCCAGCGCCACTGCCCGCACATCGAGTCGCAGGTCGGCCTTCACTTGCTTTTGGTCCGGCCCGTGACAGGCATAGCAGTGATTCGATAGAATCGGCTTGATCTGGCGGCTGTAACTGACCGGCCGCTGATTCACGTCGGCGGCCGATAATGCATTGCTGACGGTTACGCTCACCAACAACATGCCGGCAGCGAACGATCTGGGATAGGTGTGTTGAATGAGGGAGAGGAGAGACGGCGTCACAGTTTTTCCTCCAACCAGAAAGCGTAAGTGGCAAGGCGGGTAAACGTTAGGCGGGTTGTCGGTGTCTTGTCGCATTGTAGTTGGCATTTCCCGCGACGGTCAAGCGAGTGGCCGGTGAGGTAGTGGTACATTTTGGTAGCCGAAGTCGTGAGACTTCGGAAGTGTCACCACTTCCGCTACGGCAACTTGTACCACTACCGCCGGTGAAGCCGGTGAAGTCTCGTTCAGCCGTTGCCAACTGGGTCTCGACTGACCCACCCGTAACTTCAGTCCTCACCTCGCATCCAACCGTTTGTCAGCCGCACTCCTCTCGCAGAGCGAGCGGCCCATATTGGCTTGCCTTGTCGCGCGCGAATTGCCACAATCGGTTGCCGCGACCAATTTCCATACACAGTATCATCAGGTGACTCGATGTTCGGCATTGGCAGAGACGAAAAGTACCAATCCGGCGAACCACAGCAGCCGCACGACTTCGGCTCCGAGGTGATCATCAGCCCCGACGCGCGACGCGGCGATCGCATTCCGCCCGGCCAGTCGCGCACGCGCAAGTGGCCCGTGCTCGACGCCGGTGGGACACCACGCATTTCGCTGGAGCGCTGGCAACTGAAGATCTTCGGGCTCGTCGAAACGCCGCTGTCGTTCACGCTGGAAGAGTTCAATGCCTTACCTCGCGTGAAGGTCTTCGCCGACTTTCATTGTGTCACGCGCTGGTCGCGGTTGGGCAACGTGTGGGAAGGTGTCTCGACGCGCGAGTTGCTCGGCCGCGCCGGCGTGAAGCCAGTGGCGAAGTTCGTGGTCCTGCACGCTTACGACAACGGCTGGACCACGAACCTGCCGCTGGCCGATTTCCTGGCCGAAGATGCGTTGTTGACCGACATGCACGACGGCCAGCCGCTGCCGCCCGATCACGGCGGCCCGATCCGCGCGATGGTCCCGCAACTTTACGCCTGGAAGAGCGCCAAGTGGATTTGCGGCATCGAGCTGTCAGCCGTCGACAAACCCGGCTACTGGGAGCGCGGCGGCTATCACAACCACGGCGACCCATGGACGGAAAGCAGGTTCCAGGGTGATATGTAGCCTTTACGTGTGAGAGCTTGAATTGCCATCGAACTCTTCAAGCAGACGCTGTAACTCGGCGGGTTCCGCTGGCTTGACTAAGTGGTGGTCGAACCCCGCTTCTTTCGTCCGCTGCTTATCTTCGTTTTTTCCCCAGCCGGTTAAAGCAATCAGCTTCACTTTTTGGCCCCACGCTTGTTGTCGGATATAGTGGGCCGCTTCGTAGCCGTTCATCTTCGGCATACCCAGATCCATCAGAACAACGTCGGGTAGAAACTCGGCCGCCATCTTAACGCCCTCTTCTCCATCGCTGGCGATGCGCACGTCGTTGCCCAGCATCTTTACGACAATGCCCAACATGTCCGCTGCCGCCCGGTTGTCGTCCACAACCAGCACTTTGCGTTTGCTTGCGGTGGCAGGCGGTTCGACCGACGGAACCTTTCGGGCCTGTTGCACCGGCAGGTCGACAAGGATTGGCAACCGGACTCGAAACTCACTTCCCTGGTCGTTGCCCTCACTGTGAACTTCGATGCTGCCGTTGTGCATCTCGACCAGTGACTTAACCAACGTCAGTCCAATTCCCAGGCCGGTGTATCCTTTTTCCAACGGCCGTTCGATTTGGGCGAACATCTCGAAGATCCGGTCCAGCATGTCGGCGGGAATGCCGATGCCCGTGTCCTTGACGGTCAGCACCACGTCACTGCCTTGGCATTCTGCTGTTAGCCAAATGCGACCTTGCTCCGGCGTGTATTTGGCGGCGTTGTTGAGTAAGTTCGACAATACCTGTGCCAGTCGGTGCGGGTCCGCATTCAAATTACACGATTCATTAGGCATGGCGACGGTCAGTTCGTGGCCCAACTCATCAATAAATGGGCGCGATGCTTCGACAGCGTTGCGCACCACTTCGGACAATTTCACTCGACACTTTCGCAATTCGAGTTTGCCTCGTGTAATGCGGGATACATCGAGCAAGTCATCGACGAGAGTAATCAATTGTTGTGTTTGTCGTTCAATGGTACTGCGGACTTCTTCCACGACTGCCGGGTCGTCCTTGACCATCTTCATGACTTCCAGTCCAGTGCGAATCGGGGCCAGAGGGTTCCGCAGTTCGTGGGCCAGTGTGGCCAGAAACTCGTCCTTTCGACGATCGGCATCCCGAAGTTCGCGGTAAAGTTGCGCATTTTCGATGGCGATCGCGGAACGCCGGGATAATTCCTCGGCGAATTCAAGATCGGATGCCGTGTACGGCCGGCCCGATTCTGCTGTCGCGAACGTGATAACCCCTTGCACCTTGCCCCGCACCTTGAGCGGGACGCACATATACGATTTCAAGCCCAACTCGCGCAGCATGCCAAGATGGACCTCGTCCGTCGCCACCTGGACAAATAGCGAATCAGGGATTTCAGACATCAACTCGGACTTGCCCGTGCACAGCACATGGTAAGCGCCGTGCGGCGCGTCTTGCTTGGCGGGGTAGCGTTCGTCCAATTCTTGCGCAAGTCGGACCTGCGCTTGATCCAGATGGGCAACCGCTAACCGTCGCAGTGTGCCATCGGGCTCGGCCATGTCCACGGCACACCAGTCGGCGAAGTCGGGCACGGCCAGTGATGCGACTTTCTGCAAAGTGCTTTGGTAATCCACGACTGCGGCGAGGGCGGCGCTGGCGTCGGCCAAGAACCGCAACGAGTTCTCCAATCGCTTGCGATCCGTAATGTCTACGGAGATTCCGATAATCGCGTTAACGCGGCCGTACTCGTCAAAAAACGGCGTGTCCGTGACGAAGGCAGGGAACGTCGTTCCATTCCGCCGTCGAACGAGGAATTCGCCGGACCAATTCTGGCCGGAATTGAGTCGCTGCATGACTTCGGCGGCTTGAAGCTTCGACTCGGGAGCAGCCAAGGTCTCGATGACGTTCTGCCCAAGCGCTTCGTCCCTGCTCCAGCCATAGAGACTTTCCGCGAAGCAATTCCAGTAAATGATCGTGCCATCGGGTTTGGTGACGATCACCGCTTGGCCAACGGTGTCGAGCAAACGGGCCTGAAATCGCACCTCCTGTTCGCTCTGGCGGACCTGCGCCTCGGCCGTTTTCCGTTCGATAAACTGAGCGACATTTCCCGCCATCGTTGCCATCATTTCCAAGAGGTCGGCGTCGGGTTCACGGATGCGCTTGGTGAAAAACTCGATCACGCCGAGCGTTCGATCACCGACAATGACGGGGCAGGCGAAGGCACTATGCAGTCCGTCCTTGGCGGCAGACGCGGCTCTTGAAAACCTCGCATCCAGCGCCGCGTCGAGGATCCAGGCGGGTTTGCCTTGGGCCCACACGTCACCGAGAAGACCTTCTCCTTTGGCAAACGAGAAATTGTGACTGGCCGTTATCAATTCCGTTACCGGCACTTCTGGCCCGCGCCATTCTTGCCGGCAGACGAGCGACTTCTTTTCGTCGTTCAGGGTCCAATAAAAACCCACGTCCCAGCCCAGGCACTCGCAGACCGCCCCCAAAGCGCCGTTGACACCATCCTGCACATTCGTCGCTTGACTCAGTGCTTGGGTGACAGCCAGCCGGGCATTGCGGTGCTGTTCTGCCTTTTTTTGTTCCGTGATATCCCGCAAGTATGCAGTGAATATGGGTGGACCTTCGGTCGGAATCCGCGTGATGGCCACCTCGACGGGGAACTCTGTTCCGTCGACACGCATGGCCGACAATTCGATCCGCTTGCCAAGCATCGGGCCTTCACCGCTGACGAGATAATGCGCCAAACCGTTGCGATGTTGCTCCCGGTGCGCTGGCGGAATGATGAAATCCGCGAGATTCTGTCCGAGCACATCCTTGCGCTGGTAGCCAAACGTCCGCTCCGCGGCCGGATTAAACTCAATCACCTTGCCTTCGTGGTCCATCGTAATGATGGAATCCAGAGCCGACTCCAGGATGGCACTCTTGCGGGCTACGCTTGCGCGAACTTCTCGTTCTGCCCGACGATGTTCGGTCACGTCCCGAAAGATGAGTACAACGCCGATGATTTCTCCCGCCGCATCTCGAATCGGAGCGGCCGAGTCATCGATGGGCCGCTCCACCCCGTCTTTAGCAATCAGGATCGTGTGGTTTCCCAATCCAACGATGCCCCGCTGCTGCAACGCCTTCGCGACGGGATTCGCGACCGGCTGCCGAGTCAGTTCATTGAAGATGGCGAAAACCGATTCCAGTGGCCGACCTTCGGCGTCACTCTGAGTCCAGCCGGTCAATTCCTCGGCGACCCGATTGAGGAACATGATTCGCCCCTCGGTATCCGTTGCGATCACCGCATCGCCGATACTGGTGAGCGTTGTCTGCAACCATTCCCCCTGCTCGCGAAGTCGGTCCTGCGCTGCCCGCAGCAATTCCCGCTCGTCGTGCAAGAGGCGTGATTGTTGCCGCAGAACTTCCTCGGAGTGATGATGCTGCAATACCACCGCCGCTTGATTGGAAGCAACTTGGAGCAGAAGTTTGTCGGTCGGGCTGGGAAAGTCAGACTGCGGAGAGCAAGCGACCAATACCCCGCTATCGCCTTCATACCCGATCGGAATCATTGCCAACCGAACGTCGCCATCGCCAAAGGGATTGGGGATTACCGAAGTAAAGTCGGGGTACCTTTTCGTTAGCAGTGATTCGAGAGCCGTTCCGATCTGTTGCGGATCGGGCGCTGCTGCCAGAGATGGCGATGTCAGGGCCGCCTCGCAAAAGCCCTCACCGGACAGCGTCTTGACGCGGGCATAGACATAATCCACGTGAGGTAGACTGCGCAACAGCACTTCGACCAGACTTTCAGCAATGCCTTGCGGCTTGGTGTGCCCCCAGGCCGCCGACAAGACGGACAGCGCCGCCAATTCGCGTACACACCGTCTGAGGCTGCGGATTTCCTCCGTTGTTTGCTCCATCAGTTGCAACTCTTGTCCGAAATGCTCGATAACTTCATGGGCAACTGCTGTCTGCTTAAGGACGCTTCCTATGCTCTGCGCCGTCGCAACTCTTCCAAGAATTCATGCGGCGGCACGAAGAAGGGATTCTCTTGCAAAATGCCTCCGATGATGACCATCGGGTGCGTGCGCATGATGTCTACGACAATCTCGGCTCCAAACTGGAGCAAATCGTACGTTCAGCAAACGGCGTCGTCGTAGCGGGGCAAAATGAAGTTCAGTCGAGTTTCGTACTCCACGATGTCATTGACGCCGGGGCGGTCTTCCAATGCCCATTCCATATTGGCAACCAGCCGCGTTAACGGATACCCCTGTGTCTTGCCCCCTTGCAGCACCTCTTCGATCAGAGCGAGCATCTTATTCTGGTCAAAGTGCCCTTCCCGCAGGTAGGCGTTCTCCCAGGGATGAATCTCCAGTTGTCCCTTCGCCTCGACTTCGGCGACGCGGATGCCCGCTTTCGCCAGCCGCTCCCGATGATCGGGGCGGTGACTATCCTTAACAATGTGGAATCCCTTGTGGCCTTGATCGA
>JBGTKH010000053.1:0-9143 GCA_041744735.1 Pirellulaceae bacterium
CGATCTGGAAGTGTTTCACGTCGACGAGCCCGAACCGATTCACTCGCTCAACAGCTACGCATCACCGACGCCGGTAATCGAACCGGGGCGAGTGTACGTTCACTTCGGCACGTACGGCACCGCGTGTGTCAGCACGGAGACAGGAAGGATCGTCTGGACGAACACCGAGTTGAAGCTCGATCATCAGAACGGTCCCGGCGCGTCGCCCGTGCTGTGGAACGAACTGCTGATCCTGAATTGCGATGGCATGGACGTGCAGTATGTCGCGGCCCTGGTGAAACACACCGGCCAGATCGCCTGGAAGACAGACCGCAGCGGCCAACTGCAAGAGCGGAAGGAATTGAAGAAAGCCTACTGCACGCCGCTGGTGATCGAAGAGGGCGGCCGCACGCAGTTGATTTCACCGGGCGCGGATTGGGTTTACTCGTACGATCCGGCGACCGGCCGGGAACTGTGGCGAGCCAATTACGGGCGGCTGGGCTTCTCGAACGTCGCGCGGCCCGTCGCCGGTCACGGCATGGTGTTCATTTGCACGTGCTTCAACCAGCCGTCGCTAATGGCCATCCGCTACGACGGCACGGGCGACGTCACGGATTCACACGTCGTCTGGACCTACGACCGGCAGATGCCCAAGATCCCGTCGCCGCTGCTCGTCGGTGATGAAATCTACACGATCAACGAAGGTGGCATCGCCACGTGCCTGAACGCAAAGACCGGCGAGCAACATTGGCAGCAGCGCTTGGGCGGCAACTTTGCCTCCTCACCGCAACTCGCCGACGGCCGCATCTATGTCTCGAATCAAGAAGGCCAAACCTTCGTCTTCCGTCCCGGCAAAAAGTATCACGAGCTAGCCGTCAACACGCTCGACGCCCGCTTCATGGCCTCGCCCGCCATCGTCGACAAAGCGTTCTATCTGCGAACGGAGGCACACCTGTACCGCGTCGAAGATTTGGAAGTTGTCCGTTAACTCACCGCATTAGGATTCACAAAATGATGGAGGGCAAAATCATGGCTTCGGTCACCGCTGATAGTGTGTCCTATGCTTTTGCCCTCTATGATTTTACAAACCCACTCTTGCAACGGCATCCTATCGCGACCGCAGAGACGCCGATTTCTTAAAGTAGGCGTATGTTTCGGCGCTGCGGCGCGTGCGGGATTCCAGGTCGCGCATCTGATCGGGTTGCAGCGGCGCGAACTCGCGGGCGATGCGGGCGTTTTCGTCGACTTCGGCGGGAGTTTGGCAGCCGATGATGACGGTGCTTACGCCGGGCAGCGAGAGAACGTAGCTCATCGCTTCTTGTGGCGTTAACTTCCCTCGGCCCAGCAGCGCGCCTTGCGAAAAGACTTTCATGCCGATCACGCCCATGCCGCGGCGGGCGGCTTCGGGGAGGACGGTTTGGATGAATGACATACGATGCACGTCGGCGGCGTTCAGCGCGACCAGCACGGTGTCGAAATCGAAACGCCGCATCGCCTCCAGCAGAATCGGCGGATCGTGGTGGCCGGTGATACCGAGATGGCGCACGCGGCCCTCGTCGCGTGCTCGCAGCAATGCCTCGATCGCGCCGCCTTTGGCGAAGATGCGATCAAGATCTTGCGTCGTGCGCAGATCGTGCAGTTGCCACAGGTCGAGATGATCGGTGCGCAGCCGCCGCAGACTATCGTCCAACAGCCGTAGTGAGCCGTCGCGCGTGCGATCGTGAGTCTTGGAGGCCAGAAAGATTTCACCCCGCCGCTCGCCGAGCGCCGCACCGTAATAGTCCATGCTGCTGGCGTACGCCGGTGCCGTATCACAGTAATTAACACCCTGATCCAGCGCCCGATGAATCACGCGCACCGCTTCGCGCGTGCGGCCGTCGGTGCGCAGCACGCCCTCGCCGCCCAACGCAAATAGCGTTGCGCTGTACCCGGTGCGACCGAGCGCACGAGTCGGCAGGTTGGTTTCGCCGGCCATGATCATTCCACCGTGACATGAATCGTTTAGAATAGTTTATACTCATCGCAACCCGGCTCACGCAATCATGCAGCGGGGCAGTGGGATAATTCACGTAGGCGAGCTCTCCGAGACTTGCAATTCCCCGTCTCGGAGAGACCGGACTACAGCGGAAGGCAGGTTGACATGACGCAGCATATCTGGCAACAGCAAATTGGCGACGGCCCGCTATTGGCAGCAGCGGTGCACGATGGCCACGAGGTTCGCGAGGAAGTCGCCGAGCTACTGGCCCTGGACGAAATGGCCCGCCTGCGCGAAGAGGATCCGTTCACCGGCCAGTGGACGGCGCAGATCGTACCTACGCAGATCGTCGGACTACGGTCGCGTTTCGAGGTGGACCTGAATCGGCCGCGCGAGCAAGCCGTGTACCGCACGCCCGAAGATGCCTGGGGATTAAAGGTTTGGAAGTCGGACCCGCCCGATGACGTGGTGAACCGTTCGTTGGCCGAATACGACGCGTTCTATGCGGCCGTGCAGGAAATCATGACGAACCTTCAACAGCGATACGGCCGCTTCTTTGTGTTCGATTTGCACACGTACAATCACCGCCGCAACGGCCCGCACGACGAGCCGGCCGACGCGGCGGAGAACCCGCAAGTGAACATCGGCACCGGCGCGATGGACCGCGAGCGATGGGCGCCGATTGTGGACCGCTTCATCGCGGAC
This sequence comes from Pirellulaceae bacterium, assembly GCA_041744735.1. Classification (GTDB taxonomy): domain Bacteria; phylum Planctomycetota; class Planctomycetia; order Pirellulales; family Pirellulaceae; genus JBGTKH01. The sequence continues at coordinate 2,660 of JBGTKH010000053.1, forward strand.
CTGCAAGCGTACGATTTTCCCGGCGGGCGGCTTGACGTGCGCGAGAACGTAAAATTCCGCGGCGGCCACTTCTCCCAATGGATTCACGAGACGTTTCCGCAATCCGGCTGTGCCTTGGCCATTGAGTTCAAAAAGTTCTTCATGAACGAATGGACCGGCGAGCCGGACTCGCGGCTGGTGCGGGCCATCGGCGATGCGTTGCGATCCACGGTCCGCGGTGTGCTCGAGGAGTTAAAACGTCTGTGAAGAAACGCAGCGGCAAACTCGACGAGACAATCACCAACCGCTTGATTCATGTCATTGCCAACCGCCTGGCGGACAACAAGCGCGTACGGCGGACGTTGCCGATGCGGGGCCGGCTGCACATCGACCGCCAATTGCCGTTCCTCTGCGTATACCGCCGGCCAACGAACGGCAACGACGCAGGCACCGATCGGTTGGTCACCACGGAAGCGTCCTATTTGACCGTCAGCAGCGGCCGCAAGCAGCACGCTGGCTTATCGGAGTTGGTAGGCACCGTCGCACGCACGCTGGTGCACGAATTCGGTGCGTTTTTGGTTTTGGAGATCTGGTCTGGCAGCGCGGCTGGCGACGGCGACAATGAGGCAACCGATCCCGCCGAACGCCAGCGGCCGCAATTTCGCATCCTGGCGCCGAAGATGGCGGCGATCGGCGGATTTGTCGACCGGTTCGACGAAGCTCTGTCGCGCATCAAAGTTGCCAAGCAGGCGGCGCAGGTCCGTGTCGAGCAGTCCGAGAATTGTCATCCCAAGCGAATGTCGCCGATCGTTTCCAAAGCCAACATCAACGACATCCGTTGCATCGTAATCGGCTTGGAAGTGCGGCCCATCTATCGCGATTCTGAAAACGGCGAAGTGTATCCAGTGGTGCTGCGCGAGTTGCGGCGCGGGCTGTCGCGGGCGCTGCGGCAAACGTTTTACGAATTCACGCGGCTGCAAACCACTCACCGGCCAATGCACTATCACGTGCTGGGGCGACGTGCGCTCGTGAAAGCGGTGTGGGAGGTCGATCGTAGTCTAGCGGATGTCTCCAACGCCTTTGACTTTCTGCTGCAAGCCACGCCAGTCAACTCGCAGCAGGCGTGGTTCGAATTTCGTAAAAACCACTTTGAGCGTCCACCGACTTTCCTGTATCGCCCGCTGCCGGCTGACCCCAGTATCCTAAAGCGGCAACTGTTTGCCGCACCGGTGGAACGTGTCGAGGATCCGGCGCTGGCGATCCTGTTCCGGGAGAAACAGGATGAGCTCGACCGCCAGATTACGATGCTGTCCGACATCAATACGCCGCGGTTTGTCCACGGCAGCGTGCAACTGTTCGGCAACGTCGACGACCAACTGCTTGGCGTGGCGACGGATCTGCTGAATAAATTGCCGTCGCGCACGCGCGAAGATTCCAAGAGCGGCCACTTCACGGCCGAGGAATTTGCCCGCCGTGCGGCGGACGAAATCGAGTATTACAGACGACAGTGGCCGGAGATGAACGCGGATGTCAAACTGCGCGACGACATCGCCAGCGGCCTGATGGTCTCGCACGGTTCGCTGCTGGTGGGAAAAAACACGATGATTCCTAAGTCCCGTGCTGAAGCTTTGTTACAGCACGAAGTTGGCACACACATCGTAACTTACTATAATGGCAGAGCTCAACCGTTTCGTCAGCTCTATGCGGGGCTGGCCGGATACGAGGCTCTGCAGGAGGGGCTGGCAGTCTTGGCCGAGTATCTGGTCGGTGGTTTGAGCCGGCCGCGGCTGCGATTGTTGGCAGCACGTGTGATCGCCGCCCGCCGCATGGTTGAAGGCGCTTCGTTCGTGGAAACATTCCGCGAATTGGTTCGCACCTTTCGGTTCGAGCGCCGTACCGCCTACACCATCGTCATGCGAATTTTTCGCGGCGGCGGGCTGACGAAAGACGCGGTGTATTTGCGCGGACTCTGCCAGGTGCTGCAGTACTTGGGCAAAGGCGGCAAATTGGAACCGCTGTATATCGGCAAGATCGCGGTCGAACATATCCCAATCATCCGCGAATTACAGTGGCGACAGGTGCTGCGCGACCCGCCGCTGGCCCCGAGATACATGAGCGATCCCGGCGTCACCGCGCGGCTGGAACGCCTGCGCACCGGCAAGACAGTGCTCGATCTGATCAAACACTAAAACTAAGGAAGGCAACGATGAAACTTGGACTAGTCGTCAACGATATCAAAACGGAAGAGGCCGGTTATACGACAACCCGTCTGGCCGTGGCCGCGATGGGCTTGGGACACGAAGTCTGGATGATGGCCGTGGGAGACTTGGCTTATGATGCCGATGAGCACGTCTATGCCCGCGCACGCCGCGCGCCCAAACCGAAATACAGTGGCAACGATACGTATTTGAAGGACCTGCAAGGCAAAGCCGCAATTAACGAGCGGATCAACGTCGACGATTTGGACGTGTTGCTGCTGCGCAATGATCCCTCACCAGACGCGGTGTCCCGGCCGTGGGCGGCAGCAGCGGGCATCTTGTTCGGCCGCGTGGCCATGCGGCATGGCGTGATTGTGCTGAACGATCCAAACGGCCTGGCCAAAGCGACGAACAAAATGTACTTCCAGATGTTTCCCGAAGAGGTCCGCCCGCGCACGCTGATTACTCGCGATCGCGACGAGATCAAAAACTTTGCCAAAGAGCAAGGCGGCACGATCGTGCTCAAGCCACTGCAGGGTTCGGGCGGCGAGAGTGTCTTCATGGTGCGGCCGGAGGATGTGCCGAACATCAACCAGATGATCGACGCAGTCAGCCGCTACGGCTACGTGATCGCACAGGAGTATCTGCCTGCCGCGGCGGAGGGCGACATGCGCCTGTTCCTGATGAACGGCGCGCCGCTGCGTTACAAGGGAAAGTACGCCGCCTTCCGCCGTGTGCGCAGCGGCGGCGACATGCGCAGCAACATCCACGCCGGCGGTTCACTGCGGCAAGCCGAGGTCACGTCGGTCGAATTGCGCGTGGCCGAAATCGTCCGCCCCAAGATCGTGCAAGACGGCATGTTCCTGGTCGGCCTAGACATCGTCGGCGACAAGCTGATGGAGATCAACGTCTTCAGCCCGGGCGGTTTGGGCAGCGCCCAAAAATTCGAAGGCGTCAACTTCAGCCGCGCCGTAATCCATGCCCTGGAACGCAAAGTTCAGTACATGGAATACTACCAGCGGAATTTCGATAACGTCGAAATGTCGACGTTATAGTGCGTCGGGTGCGGTGGTTGGGGCTGAGTCCGCGAAGCCCCAGGGTGTCGACGCCCAAATGCTGGGGCTTCGCGGACTCAGCCACCAGCCACCCGCGCCGCCGCCTTACTTTTACGGCAGTAGCGTCATCTTCATACGCAGCGGCTCGCCGTTGCGGATGATGTTGACCGTCAGCACTTCGCCTTTGACGTAGTTGCAGCGGACGTAAGCGGAGAGGTCGAAGGCCCGCATTTCGAGTTCGCGGTCGTCGACGCCCAAGATGATGTCGCCCGGTTTGATGCCGGCGGCTTTGGCTTGATCGTGCACTCGGTCTTCGTGGCGAAAGGCAAGCCGATTTGGCGAAAGGCCCAGCGACAGCTTTTCTTCGTCGGTCAGATCGAATCCATACAGTCTGGCGAACGGCGCCAAGTACAGCACGGACGAACGCCAACTGATGTCGCTGCGGCGCCACGCCTCAGGCAACTCAATGCGTTTGCTGATCGACTGTTCGTCCCGCTGCCAAATGATCGGCGCGCTGCCACTCTTCGGCGCTCGATCCAATGCAAATTGAGCATCGCCAAAGGAATGAATGGGGACATCGTTGAGCGATCGCAGCACGTCGCCCGGCTGCATTCCCACGCGAGCCGCCGGTGAATCGGCCACTACCTGCTCGACCACGTTGCCGCGATCGATCTCCAGTTTCAGCCCAAGGTTTTCCGGCGGCGGGTAGCGGAACACCTGATCCAGGCTCCACGCTCCGTCGGCCTTGAGCTTGTTGTCCATGAACTCCTTGACCTGATGACAGTGTATGCAGCCACCGCCGGCAGCCCGTCGCGGCGCAATGTCGCGGATGTAGAACGGTCGCGCCTGTTGTGGCGGCGCGAATTGCTTGTCCTCGCTGCGATGGGCCGCCAAAACGGATTGCATTGTGTACCGCAGCCCCGCCAGCGATTGCCGTTCGTCCGGGCTCTCGGCGATGCGGCCGCCGTAGCGCGCGTAAACCTGCTCGTCGGCATTCAGAAAGAAGACCATGAAGGTCAGATCGTAGTCGAAATCAAAGACGTTCAGGTCCGACCGGTCGATTTGAGCCAACCGCACCCTGACGAACTCGTCGGCCAGATCGTTGATTTGCTGGAGACGGACAACCTGCCCGTCGAATTCCGAGCACTCCCCTCACGGAATGCAACGAATCACGACCATCAGCGGCTTGCCCGTCCGCCGCGCTAAATCCTTCGCCACCTGATAATCAAGCTGCCACCCATACCGAGTCGCCTCGCGTTGCCATCCGCCGTCGCTTTGAGCTTGCGCGCGCGCGGCGTACAGCCAACAAAGTGCAACGGCGGCCGCAAGTCCCAAAACCTTTATCGTACGCTTCATGTTCACTCCGAAAAACGGCGTCGTAGGTTGCCACTTCAGCAACGCGGGACCATTTTAGGTTGAACACTGAAACGACGCGAGAGTGGCGGGCATGAACGGTGGGCAGTTTTAGGCGACGTGGCCTGTGTTGCGTGGCTTTGCTCGAACCGCCGAGAAGGGCACTCCGAAAATCCTAAAGCGGCGACCAATCGCCGCACTCCGATAATCCTAAAGCGGCGACCAATCGCCGCACTCCAAATGGTTAACCCGAAGGGGCGGATTTGGGCGAGGAGAATTTGATCTTTTCGATGAGCTTGACTACCCGTTCGTTCTCGACGTAGCCGGAGACCGCGGTGATGGCTTCGACGACGTGCTCGTATTTGAGATTGTAGTCGCAGTCGAGCTCGACCTCGGCGGTCTCCTGCACGCTGCCGGGGCCGCGGGCGTCGCCGATGATGCTGATGATGTACTCGTGCAAGTCCTTGAACTCGCGAAAGGTCTTTTCGTTCAGCGACAGGCTTTGCAGAGTGCCGTTGGCGTCGGCGGTCATGCGGACCTTCATGGGCGGCAACTGCAAGTCGTCCGGCAAACCCTCTTTGGGCGCTGCCAGCGGCATTTTGATGTTAAAGTCGCCCTCTTGCGCCGCGATTCTGAAGGTCATGATGAAAAAGACCAGCAGTTGAAACACGATGTCGATCATCGGTGTCATCTGCAGCTCAACTTTTTCGTCGCCGCCACCGGTGGAATGACGAAGTTTCATAGTTGCTTAGTTCCCTACTTCTTCTTTGGCGCGCAAGGCGAATTTTTCGAAATGACTTTCCTGGCAGACCTTGATTAACTCCTGGACTTTACCGGTGGGCGTGTCGCGGTGCGCACGGATGATCACCGTGGCTTCCTCGTCCGTTTGCTTGCCGGCGAGCGTGGCGCGTTCCTGGGCCAAGTATGCAGGCAAACCGCTCATCGATACATCCTGTCCGGCGTAAATCACCGTTCCCTCCTTGGTCAGGTGCAGCGTGATGGGGAATTCCAGCGGACTGTCCGGTGGCTTGGCCAGCACGCTTTCGGGCAATTGAATGCGCTCGTTTTGTTCGTCCTGGTTAAAGTTGACCAGCACCATGAAAAAGGCGATCAATTGAAACACCATATCGATCATCGGCGTTAGATCGCCTTCCAAGATTTTCGAGGAAGCTTTTTTGATTTTCATGGCACTACTTCTTCTGTCCGCCAACGTTTTCGAATCGGCTCATGAGGTTCTCGCTGTAGATGCCGACTTCCAGCACCAGCCGAGCGACCCGGTTCTTGAGGATGTTGTAAGCGGCCAGCGCGGGAATCGCGATGGCCAGACCGACCAGCGTCGTGAACAAGGCCGTGGAAATACCGGCGGCCAAATCCGATGCCTTGGGAGTGGACGACGAAGTCGCGATCACGCTAAACGAACGAATCATCCCGTCCACCGTACCGAACAAGCCGACCATGGGGCTGATCGTGCCAATCAATGCCATATAGCCCAGGCGGTGTTCGAGTTTCATATTCTCCTCTTCGCCGACTTCCTGCATGGCTTCGATGGCCTGCGAATATCCGGCCGAAAGTTTCGCCAAACCGGCCGACAGCACGTGTCCCAAGAAAGAATCATCGGCCTTGGCCATTTCATAGGCCTCTTGATAGCGCTTCTCGTTCAGATGCGCTTCAAAGCCTTCGACGAGGCCCGCGGGACAAACGCTATCGCGGCGCGCGGTCAGCATGTTCATCACGAACAGTGCGACCAGCGTGAACGACAAGCCCAAGAAAACGACCGTGTAAAACAAGCCGCACGCTTGGTACATCCACGCCAAGTAGCTCTGGCGCTTCGGGGCGGGCGTGCCACATGCTGACGGGCGACAACTGGACGACGGCGCGCATCATCGCCGCCCGCCTCGG
>JBGTKH010000054.1:0-2941 GCA_041744735.1 Pirellulaceae bacterium
AAGTTGACCCGCGTTGGGGTTCCCTGCTTTCCACGTTTGACTTTCCCATCGTTCCGCCTCCAACCACCCCCCGTTGTCTCTGGGTCGATCTGTTTTGTTCCAGAGCTGACCATCTGCGACCTTGATGACCCGGTGTGCCGGAAGCGATGGCCTCTTGGGCTTCGCCGTTACCTAGCGGGCTCGCCACAACGACAGGCCGAATCGAGTTCGTGATCCTGCGGACCGATAGTTCACTTTCAGTTGCTCTCCACCTCCTCTTGCGAGAACGCAGTTACTTTCGGTTAATGGACTCAGATCAATCCATGAAGGGACTTCCACCCTTCCAGTCAAACGTCATCACAGGCGCACTAGGTCGGACGCCCTCGTCCGACAGCGAATCCGCGTGAAACATAGGACGGATGTCGGTGTACAGTTCGCGCTGCTGCACCAGGCTCTTGATGTTGCGGTGCACGTATTCCAGGGGATCTTCGATCGTGACGATGTGGCACGCGCGCGTACTGTTGATCTGGTGGATCAACGTGGCCAGCGTCGTCGTCTTGCCGCTGCCGGTTGGGCCCGTCACCAGTACCAATCCGTACATTCACATTATTGCTGGCGCGATTGTGCTGGATAGACCGGATATTCCTTCAATTCCGACGCGGCCGGCTGCCGAATTGAATGAGTAGACCCACGCGCCCGCAGTCCAGTGCCGGCGCCTACCAAAAAATTCAGGGGGAATTCTGATGTTCCGACGAGTGACGATGGCGCTGCTGTGCGCCCTGTTTGTGTGCGTCTTGTTCACCGCCGGGCCAGCCGCTGCCCAGGACCGCGCCTACGGCCGCGTCTGGGGCGGCGCCTACAGCCAGCGCGATTGGGAACGGTTCTATCATTACCCGTACGTGTACTACCCGCAGAACTTCTGGGGCAACGAGTACTACCGCAGCAGCGAAGACCTGTACTATCGCTACCCGCCGGAAATGCGCGTGCCCGTCTACAACAAAAAGTGGCACAACTACTATCCCGAAGGCCGCCGGTACCACTCCGGGCATCATTTTATCTTGGACGTGTTTTGACGAGGAGCAGTCAGCGGTCAGCCGTCAGCATTCAGCGTTCATTGGCAAGAGTGATCCTCGCTTTAACTTCTAACTGCTGATCGCTGACTGCTGACCGCTGCTTACACCAGCCCCAATTTCGCGAACCGGTACAAAATCTCCGCCGCCGTCTTGAGCTGTTCGATCTCGACCCATTCGTCGGCGGTGTGAGCTTGATCGATCGAGCCGGGTCCGAACACGACGGTGGGAACTCCGGCGGCGGCAAAGGCGGCGGCATCGGTTCCATAGGGGACGCCGATGCGCTGTCCCTCGCCGCCGTTGTCGCGAATGACGGCCCCCAACCGCTCCGCGAGTTGGCCGTTGAGGTCATCGTTTAGTCCCCCCGTCGTGATAAACGGTTCGCCGTGCTTGACCGGAGTATTCGCGGGCGTGTGCTGTGCGATGTGGTCGATCACATGCTGATAAGCGGCCCAAGGTTCTTCGCCCGGAACAACGCGGCGGTCGATTTCGATGGTGCAGAGGTCCGGCACGGTGTTCACGCTGATCCCGCCCGTGATCGTGCCCACGCTTAGCGTCGGCGAGCCGACCAGCCGGTGTTTAGCCAACTTTCCGACGATATCTTTCGCGTACTGCTCCAGCGCGCCGATCACGCGGCTCATGTGATAAATTGCGTTGTCGCCCAAGTGCGGCTGCGAGCTGTGTGTGGCACGGCCCGTGGTTTGACAGCGCCAGCGGACGACTCCTTTGTGTGCGACCACGACGTTTAGCAGCGTCGGCTCGGCCACAATTGCAAAGTCCGGTGCGCGTGGCAGCAACTTCGACTCTCCCAGCGACCAAGATTTCGTAAGCGCCGTCGCGCCGGTGAAACCGTGCTCTTCGTTGACCGTGCAAGCCATCACGATCGTGGGCATGCCGCGCGGACGCTCCGTGGCTAATCGAGAGACCGCCGACAACATTGCGGCCATGCCCCCTTTAATGTCGCACGAACCGCGGCCATAGATTCGCCCGTTGCGCCGCTCCGGCGTCCACGGCGCGATCGTCATGCCGTCGACCGGCACCGTGTCTTGATGCGCCTCGAACATCAGCAGTTGGCCGCCGTCATCCAGCGGTGTGGTGCCGTCGATGCGAGCCACAATGTTCGATCGCTGCGGCGCGACCTCGTGACGTTCCCACGGCAACCCGAGTTCCTCGAACAGGCGCTGCAAGCGATCGGTCATGGCATATTCAAAATACTCGGGACCAGAAACCGGCCGGCCCATTGGGTTCACGCTGGGAATGCTCACCAATTCGCAAAGTGTATCGACAACATCAAGCACCATCACTCGGTCCTTCAAAAGAACTGCCGCATCCGCCGCTGGCAACGCGCCGCGAGGTTCAACCTGGGCCGCCGCATTCTAATCCACGCGCTGCCGCCATGCGAATGTCATTCAGACGACGGCAAAACCATCGGACGGATTGCCAATCCGTCCGACGACGTCCCAGCAAGAATTTCCCACTTCAGGACTTGCAATTAACGCCGACTCCGACCACAATGCTACCAGCGAGTCGGGGGCAACCCTGGCTTGTAGCCCTTCGTAGGTACCTGCCCCGCCTACGGAGGGCGTTTTTTTTGCGCGGCTGAGTTTGGAAGTGTCACCCAGTCTACGTGTCTGAAGATAGTGGCAAAGGCCGGTCACGTCGCGTAAGCTGTTGCAATGTTGCTTATGGCCGGACGTTCATTTCTGCCGGCTCGATCATCACTGAAAGGAATACTTCCATGTCAGTCAAGCCAATTCCCGACGGCTATCACACCGTAACGCCCTACTTGATTGTCCGCGATGCGGCTGCGGCGCTGGCGTTTTACAAGAAGGCATTTGGAGCCACCGAGCTGATGCGATTTGGCGGGCCCGATGGCAAGATTGGGCATGCCG
>JBGTKH010000055.1:0-9778 GCA_041744735.1 Pirellulaceae bacterium
GGCAACAAACTCGTCAAAATGATCCGCCTCCAATCGCGCCTTGAACTCGCTCTCGTAAACTTCCTTCGCTTTCTCGGCAATCGACATCTGACGGTCTCCCGGTCTCCTGAATGAAACATGCTTGCCGTGATACTCTCCCAAAGTTCGGTTTCGTAAAACTGCGATGATGGTCGCTCTCAATCAAGCGCAAGTATTTTACGCCTGTAGCTGACCACTAAATCGTGCCCGTCCAGCAGCATGGTTCCGAGCAACGGATGTGCTCCCTCGTTGGCGACGACTTGCGTACGATACTCGTTGCCGAACCAGTCCAAGATGAAGTGCAGCAGCGTGGCCGATTCGAAGCGTGTGCGTTAAACGATCGGGGTATACATCGATCGCCTGATTCACCGCTTCATCCAACGTGGCACCGAGAAAATACTCTCCGGACTCCGGTTCGATGCAAACGAACGCACCGTGATTACTTTTCTCAAGCGTGGCCCGGTACTTCTCGTCGTAAAGCGTTTTTGCTCGTTCCGTAACGAGTTTTGATTCCTTTGACAACATCGCTGTGCTCCTATGCAGCAGATCCACCACAAACAATTCTAGCGAAGGCCGGAATGGAAGTCGCTTGACCGGACGTGAGAACCGCCGTAAAATCGCCCGTTGTTGTGACGCAATTAGCCGAATTTGCGGGCGTAGGAGACTATGGCCGCGCGGGCGACAGTAGGGTTTCAAGGTTATTCGACCAGAGACCGGTCTCAGACAATGCCACGCTTTGAGGAAGTTACAACCGTCGTCGATAAAGCCCTTAGGCGCTTGGAATCAACGCTAGGAATTGAGGCATCTGATCTCCTGGGTGACTTTTTTGATCCAGGTGGCGAAGGTTTCGACCCAACTGAAGTTGAAATAAACGCCAACGATCAGATTGTTTTCAATCTTCCAAGCTATGACGGTGACGGGATCAGCCTCACGTATGGTGACCTTGAAGCGTTCGCGAACGAAATCGCAAAAGCTGAACTGATCGACAATGTTGAATGCCGGACCCCGAATCGTGTTCTTGTCCGCGTTGAGCATACCGGAAGTTATGATGGTTTCCTCAAACTAAACGCAATGCTCAAGAAGAAGTCGAGCCTACAAACTTTCAAGTCTGACGAATGTGTCTACGAATTGTACTTGGATTCCGAAACCACCGCATTCGGATTCATGGTGCTGAAGTCTGGAAACTGGGAGAAGTACTTTCCTCCGGTCACCGGAGACGACCTGTTTATTGGCGTTCGGTGGAATGGAAAGCCCGATCGGGACATCGTCAAACGCCTCATCGACGGTTTCATATTTGAACTGGCTTCTTCGTTCGAGATATTTTTGCGTCGAGCACCCCGGCCACACATTGACCTTGAGTACGACGAACGTGACAGCGTGCCTCCAATTCGCGAACTGCGTCCGCTACTTCAAGGGGAAGGACTGTCTGATTCAATTGGGCTTTATTCACTCGCAATCGCAACGGACGATCCCGAATTCCGAATTATTGGGTTTGTGAAGGTCCTTGAGCACATTTCCGCAACCGTAGTTCGTGAGGACTTGGCGACCGCAGTTCGGGCCAAACTGCTAAGTTCGCGAGCGTTGGACCCCGATGCCGAGTTCATTCTCGAACTTGAAACCGTAATCAATACTCACACTCGACAGCATCGCAAGGACAGTGACGTACTTCGATTGACGGTTCAAAAGTGCTGCGACGCGACAGAGTTGTCAAGATTTGCTCCAGAGTACCTTACCCTGTCCAAGGTTACGGCCGCGACAAAGGACAAGGATAGGTTGTCCGCATTGGGTGACTTTGCCTCATCGGTAAGCGCGACGCGGAACGAAATTGTCCATGCAAAGCTCAACTATGAAAGGGCTGGCGAGGAATGTCCTCGCGAACATACTCGCGCTCTCGCCGAAACTTGCCGCGTTGCCGCTGAACAGGCCGTCCGGTGGTACGCACTTCAGCACGACAGTGTGCGCGTGATCCGCACTTCCAAATAGTTGAATGACATAGCATTGCACAGTGGCTGTGTGGGACGAACCGCAGGGCGTGCAATCCGGAATTCCAAACACCACGCCCTCCATCGATTGCGTCACAAGCCATCCTGAATTGATCACTGTACCGAATACAAAGCATCGTGGAATTGTCGCCAGCCACGAAATCGGCGGCGCCACTGGCATTCGATTCATTGTGCCGCCGGGCGATAGATACGGGTTCGCGATTGCGAGTTGGCTGGTCACGGTTCGTACGTGATCCACATGGGCGAGGCCCAGGCTAGGTTGCCGTCGGATTGCTCGACGCGGACGTAGTAGTAGCTGGTTTGGCCGGGCTGGGCGGCCATGTCGATGAACTCGCGCTGGACTTCTTGGGTGTTGGGTTCGACGGTGTAGATGTACTTGTTGTCGCGGACCACGTGCAACTTGGCGATGGGCGTGGCGCCGTGGGCGTGGATGGTTAGCTTGGGGCGCTCGGCGGTTGTGAATTTGTCGCCCATCAGGTGCTCGCCCGAGCGGACGACCAGCAGGACGTTGTCGGTCGCTGCGTAACAATGCCGCTGCTTGAAGGCGTCGATGATCGCTTGCCGCGACGTGTCTTCGGCCAGCACGATCGCGTAGCTCATGTGCGTGCTGACGTGGTCGCTGGAACTTTGGAAGCCCAGGACGTAACCTTTCTCCAGCGCGTTCCAAACGAAGCCCGCGGGTTGATAGCCGCCGATCTGCGTTTCGGCCGTCGGCGAACGCGGGGCGCCGAGGTGTTCATAGTTGTGCCGGTGACCCTGATAGATTTCGACCACCGGTTCCACGTCGGGATCGTTGTCGCGCCAGTCGGTGCCCATGTTGGTGCCGCTGGTGTGCGACGCGCACATGCCGCCGAAGTGTTTTAGATAGTCGTACAACAGCTTGGTGTCGGGCGTTCCTGTTTCGGGCGTGCCTTGCAAGTTGCCGCGGGGCAGCGGGCGGATGCCGCGCACCGGCATGATCACGTTGCGGTGGCCGTTGGGATAAGAATTGCTCCGTTCGTAGCTCATCACCGACACGAACCCCGGCGGGTTCTGGTGCAGGTCGGTGATCTTCTGAATCTGCCACCACATGTACTCGTGGCCATTACCGTTGTCATGATCGCCGTCCCCCATCCAATCGAGAGCACCCGCGTCGAGCGCGTACCGCCAGGCATCTTCCAGCAGCCCATCTTGATCGCGATGCGACGTGTACTCCGTGTGCCGGTGGAATTCGCCGCGCAGCAGCCGCAGCTCTTTGCCGCCGATCGTGACGCGCTGCGCCCGCAAGCGCGCGATGTCTTCCGCTTCGTTCGGATGCACGTCCTCGATCGTTGCGGCCGGCGTGGGCGGATTGTCTGCCAATTCCACGTCGAACGTTTCGTCGGGCGTGGACAAGATCGCGCTGAACAGATCGTCTTGGTCACGGTTCTGCGTTTGCTCGCGGTCATCGCCGCTGTAAACGACAAGCAAGCCATTGCCCAGCGACGTCAGGGCCGGGCGATTGTCCAGCAGGTTCGACGAGTTCGTCAGATGCCGCGGCGCACTCCATTGGCGGCCGTTGTAGCGCAGCGCATAGCTGTGCCACGTTTCGCCGCCGCCCGCCGCCAGCGGATGATGCCGCACCAGCAGCCACACTCCGCCCGCTTCATCGCCCGACAATCGCGGCAAGCTCTTGCCGCGCGTGAGCGTATTGCCGAACGCCGCTTCCAAATCGCCGGCCGGCTGTTTCAGCGTACCGTCATCCAAACATTTTACCTTGACCGTGCGGTTGACGTACAACGCGAAGCCGGGATTCTTCTCCAGGCCGACCTTGCGAAAACCGTCCGATGATGCGTAGTCCTTGCCCCATTGCTCGTCGCCCTCTTCGTACCCGATCCAGAGCCGGTCGGCGGCATCGCAGCAAAGAGAAGGACGAGCCTCGAAGCGAGCCGAATCGGCGACGGCGATCGTTTTTGACTCTGGACCTGCGACGTGCAATTGAATGTCGTAGTTGCCGCGGTCATAGCTGTCCCACGCGACGTACACGTGGCCTTTCGAGTCGGCCGTGATCGCGGGGCTCCAGTCGTTGGCTTTGCTCGTTGAGATTGTTTTCGGTTCGCTCCAACTACCATCGTCGCCAGCCGACGCGAGCAGAATCTCGTAACCGCCGTCGCGCCACGCTTGCCATGCCAGCCACACTTTGCCGGACGAATCTGTACAGGCCACGGTGTGGAAATCGGAACCGGGCGAATGGGTCACTCGCTGGATGTCCGACCACTTGCCTTTGGCGGCCGTTGTCGGCGGCGTGTAGCGGCGCGAAAAGATCTCCCAGTCGCCGTCAACATGCTGCGCCCACATCACCCACGCCACGCCTTGGCCGTCCACCGTGATCGTCGGGCGCCAAACGTCTTGGCCTCCCTCGGTCACATCGGGCATGCGCTGCCAATTGCCGCCGTGAAAATGCATCAAGCGAATGCGGTCGCCGTGTCCTTGGGGCACCAGCACGTCGAAGCCGGCCGATTGAATGCGTTCCATGTTGACCGGCGGGCCGGGCGTGTATTCGACATAAGCCAGCCACACTGTGCCGCCGAGCCCTTTGGCCAGCGCGGGGAAGTCGTCTTCGGTTTCACGCGCCGTTAGTCGAACCGCGCCCTCTTCGCTTTGCACCGACGCTTGTCCACCGAGGAACGTCGTGGCGGCTTTCGCCGCGAGGTCCGCCAGCGTGAACGAAAAATCTCCCAGCGATGTTTCGACTTTCACGGTGGCTTGTGGCGGCGCGTCGAGCATCACTCGCAACCGCGCCGGCGCCAGCGGCATCTCGTCGGCGGCCTGTTTCTTCTTCTTGGCTTTCTTCGCATTCACCGCCTGCCGCGCCGCGCTAACGGAAAATTGCGCCCCATCCACCGTCGAAACGCGCGACGCCTGCTCGATCTCGACTGCCAGGACACGGCCTTCGGAGACACTGATCTGTCCCTTCCACGTCACCTGCTCGGTGTCTTTCAGGCCCAGCGTGATTTGCAGTTCGGCCGCGTGCACCGGCTGAGCGATCGGTTTGTGCGGCCCGTCGTCGTCCCCCTCATGCCCCGTCCCGCGCGGTGTGCTGGTTCCCAACACAAACCACATCACCGCCACTGCCGCCATGCCCACGCCAATCGCCGCCCATGAACGTTTCATCGCTGCGTCCTCCGATAGAAATGACATCGCTCACACGCAACCGCCCGAGCATGGGGTTCTTGCCCCGAGAAGTATTCCTCACGCGGCGGCGCTTTGATTGAAACGAATTTGCGGGCGAATTGCAAGCAGCTTTTGAAAACGCGGGCGTATCACTCGTTTAACCGCAAGCCGCAGGCGTGCGTGTCCGCGTAACGCAACGTCAACTCATCGCGCACGCCTGCGGCTTGCGGTTAAACGAGTTGCGCGACTGGGTGTTTAGAATAACTCGCGGATGGGTTCGCCGTGAGGCAGCACGCTGATGGGGCGGCCAGCGGGGGTGAGGTATTGCTTTTTGGTGTCGACTCCCAAGTGATCGTAGATTGTGGCCAGCACGTCTTGTGGCGTTTTCGGGTTGTCCTTGGGAAAGGCCCCGATTGAGTCGGACGAGCCGACGACACGGCCGCCTTTCACTTGGCCGCCGGTCAGTGCGGCGCTGAAGACGTTGGGATAGTGGTCGCGGCCGGCGTCTTTGTTCACGCGCGGCGTGCGGCCGAACTCGCCCCAGGCGACGACCAACGTCGATTCCATCAAGCCGCGTTGTTCGAGATCTTCAAGCAATGCCGAATACGCTCGATCGAACCGCGGCAGAAATCCGCGGCGCAGCGAATCGAAGCCCAGCACGTGTGTGTCCCACCAGCGCAGGTCAACTGTGACCAACCGCACTCCCGCTTCCACCAAACGGCGAGCGAGCAGAATCCGCTGGCTCCACGCCGGTGCTCCGCAACGATTCGCAGCGCCGGGATCGAAGGCGGGCATGAACCCGTAACGATCGCGCAGCTCTGGCGGCTCGCTGTCCAAATCGAAGGCCTTTTGAGCGGCGGGCGAACTCAGAATGTCCCACGCCTTTTGGCCGAAGCGATCCAGCGCGTCCATTTGGCCTGACTGGTCCATGTTATTTCGCAGGCGGTCAAGATCCGTCAGCAGATTACGCCGATCGCCCAACCGGTCGACTGACAACCCCTGCGCGATCTGGAAATTCGGCACGCTGAACGGGCCGACGTTGGCTGGATCGGCGCCAGTTTCGAACGGCTTGTACGCCACGCCCAGATGTGCCGAATCTGTGCCGGGGACCATCCGCGGGATCATCACGTACGCGGGCAATTCGGGTCGCTGACGTCCGAGTTGTTCGGCCACGATCGAGCCGCAACTGGACATCACGTTTTCATCGGGGCTGGCGCCGGACGGATATCCGGTGAAACAAATCTGGTCACCCGATGAATGTCCCGCGTCGCCGTGATGCAGGCTGCGGACGATGGACCACTTGTCCATCACCCGCGCACACATGGGCAGCATGTCAGTGAGCTGGATGCCAGGGACGTTGGTTCCCATCGTGCCGAACTCACCGCGGATTTCTGCGGTGGCGTCCGGCTTGGGGTCCCACATGTCGATGTGACTCGGCCCGCCGCGCATCCAGAGGATGATCACCGAGTTGTCGCGTTTCGCGCTGCCGGCCGCGGATGCTTCGTGCCGCAGCAGATCGGCCAACGACAACCCTGCCGTGCCCAACACGCCGGCCTTCAAGAATCCGCGGCGGTCGATCGCCTGCCGCTGTCGAAACTCGCGGCACGTTCGCCGTAGGTCACTCGCACCACTCATCGACTTCACCTCTCGCGGACGCGGTACATACCCATCGACTCCCTCTTATATATCGGATTGACAGTCGCTTGGCAACTGAAAAATGATTGACAAGTCATATCGCACCGGCTTCTTCAGCTTGTACACAAACTGCTCGGTAAGAAAGACGTGCGAAATGTGAGTCTCGACATCCTCGATTCTCGCTGGCGTGTCCGGATACGAATCGGTTCGGGTCAACAACTCTCTGGCGAGTTGACCATAAAGGTTTGTTGTCGCACAATGAAGGTACGTTGCCGGAATCGCAACCCCAACACCGAATACTTCTGCATCCACCAGCCATGACGACTACATCGCTTCCCGTCCCGGACACCGCAGCGCCCGCCCCTTTCCCGGTTCGACGGTTCACTGTAGACGAGTATCAACGCTTGGGACAGATCGGTGTGCTTGGAGAAAACGACCGCGTCGAACTCTTAGAAGGTTGGATCGTCCCGAAGATGAGTCTAAATCCACCGCACAGTGTGTGTGTCCAACTGGTTGACGCCGCCGTGCGAAAGCAGTTGCCCACAAGTTGGTGCCTGCGTATTCAGGACGCGGTGACCACCGGCGACAGCGAGCCGGAACCCGACGTGGCCGTGGTGCGCGGTGCGATCCGCGATTACAGCGATCGACACCCAGAGCCCGCGGATGTCGGTCTGCTCGTTGAAGTTGCCGATACGTCGTTGACCCGTGACCGCTACAAATGCCGGCTGTATGGGCGGGCCTCGCTGCCGGTTTATTGGATCGTCAATATTGTGGATTACCGAGTCGAGATTTATACCGAACCCACCGGACCCGACAGCGAACCCGGTTATCGGCGGCGCGATGATTACGGCGCCGACGATCAAGTCCCGCTGCTCCTGGACGGCAAAGAAATCGCTCGCATCCCAGTGCGAGACTTGCTGCCTTAGCTGCCACGACAACGTGCTAGCCGACACCACGAGCGACCATGGGCAACTCGAAAACTCGCTCATCGCCGATTATCTTACGCCCGCATCCGCAAAGTGACCGGCGTCACGTAATTCGATCGGTAGTCACCAGAAAAGACGACACGGCGTGATCTCCCCGCGACAGTTCCGTGCGTTCCGGGTAGACTTCGATTTTCATTCCGATGCAGCGACGAGCCATTGACATGATGCAATCGTCGAACGAAGTCTTCGACCGCGACTCCGCTCTGGCTTACTTGTATGAACGCATCAATTACGAGCGTACGCCGAGTGTGACGTACCGCGCGAACGAGTTTAAGCTGGACCGCATGCGCGAGCTGTTGGCGCGGCTGGGCAATCCGCACGACCGGCTGAAAATTGTGCATGTCGCGGGCACGAAGGGAAAGGGATCGACCTCGACGATGATCGCGTCCGTGCTGAGTGCCGCCGGTTATCGCACGGGCCTGTACACGTCGCCGCATCTGGAGCGGCTCGAAGAGCGGATGATGGTCGACGGCGTGGTTTGCTCGTCGCAGGAGTTGGTCGAACTGGTGGCGCTGATACGGCCGGCGGTTGATGCGATGGATGCCGAGGGAGCGGGTCGCGGCTCGCGCAGGATCGGGCCGACGTTCTTCGAAATCACCACCGCCATGGCAATGCTGTACTTCGCACGCCGCGGCATGGATGCGGTGGTGCTCGAAGTAGGTCTCGGTGGGCGGCTGGATTCGACGAACGTGTGCCAGCCGCTGGTGTCGGTGATTACCAGCATCAGCTTTGACCACATGAAGCAACTCGGCAACACGCTGGCCGCTATCGCTGGTGAGAAAGCGGGCATTGTCAAACCCGGCATCCCCGTCGTCACCGGCGTTACTCAGGACGAACCGCTGACCGTGATCGACCGGGTGGCTCGGCAGAACGGTTGCCGATTGTATCGCGTGGGTAAGGATTTCGACTACTCGTACGAACATCCCGCCGTGGCTCAATGCGAAGCGATGTTTGACTCCTCCGGCGCGATCACACGCGGCATCGTCCATTACCGCGAACGAGAGGCTGCCGACATTGGTGCGACCGAGCGGCGTTTGGAAAACGTGTCGTTGGGATTGCTCGGCCGGCATCAAGCTGCGAATGCGGCCGTCGCATTGGCCACGCTCGGGCTGCTTCAAAGAATGGGTTGGAAGATTCCGGAAGACGCGATTCGCCGCGGGCTGGCCAACGTTCGCTGCCCGGCTCGGATTGAAGTTGTGCAGCAGCATCCGACCGTGGTGCTCGACGTGGCTCACAACGTGGCATCGATCGAGGCGCTGGTCGAAGTGCTGAATGAGAACTTTGCTGCATCGCGCCGCCTGCTGCTGTTTGCGGCCAGCAAAGACAAAGATGCGCGTGGCATGTTGCGGCGGCTGCTGCCGCATTTCGACCAAGTGTTGTTCACGCGCTTCGTCAATAACCCCCGCAGTGCAGATCCTGAAGAGTTAGCGGCCCTCGCACGTGAGTTGGCCGCCGAGCCCGATTGCGGCTGGCGTCACGACGAGGCAAATCACATTCACGTTTGCCCCGACCCGCAAGCTGCATGGCAGCAGATGAGTTCGCTGATCAATCCCGATGATCTCGTCTGCGTGACCGGCTCGTTTTTCTTCGCCGCCGAAATGCGGCCGCTGGTGCAACAGCCGCTCGCCGCAGCACCAGCAATTGAAACGGCCGGCAGCGCGGCGTGAAGTTCTCGGCGACATGGGCATCGGGGTGCAAAGCCGGCATTCTGTGTTTATGCTAGGCGATGTTCCGGTTACGCTGAGCGTCCAGGGCGTGCCTCTCGAACACTTGCTGCAAATCCTGTTGCGGCCGATCAGACTGACATATCGAATCGACGGCGATAAGTTTGTGATTACCACGCAGGACGAAAAGTGAATCGAGAGAAACACCAACAGGTCAAGTAAATGAGACATCGGCCGATGCCCACTTGCAGCGTTCGTCTGAATTCGTTTATGGCAATAATCGCCGCGCTCCTGCTCGTCTTGCCGTTTTGCACGGCATCGGCGCAGACGCTCGAGCAAC
>JBGTKH010000056.1:0-8884 GCA_041744735.1 Pirellulaceae bacterium
TTCATTAGCCGTTCGACCAAGCCGGGGCAATTGACCAATTCGTCTTCAAACACACTGGCTGGTTTGCCGCGACTTTTCAGCAAATGATCGTTGTCGGCGACGACGCCGATGCTGGTGACGTCGTTGGAGAGCGGGATGTACCAGAACCACGAGTTCTTGCTCTGCGTTTGCATGATGATTGTGGCGCCGCCGTTCTCACCGGGGTCGCGCCGCGCGCCGCGATAGTAACCCCAGATGGCCGCCTTGCGCAGCTTCGGGTTCTCGTCGCGCAGACCGAGCCGATTGGCCAGCAGCGCTTGCTGGCCGGTGGCGTCCACAATCACCTTTGAACGCACTTCGCGAGTTTTGCCGTCGGCCGTTTCCAACCGCACGGCGATGGCCCGCGGGCCGTCGGTCAGCACGTCGAGCACGCGGGTTTGATCCAGCGCGTCCGCCCCCTTCTCACTCGCGTTGTCGAACAGCATTTTGTCGAAGTCGGCCCGTTCCACTTGCCAGGTTTGGGAGCATTCGCGCGGGTCGTGCTCTTTAAAATAGAACGGCTGCGACTCTTTGCCAGAACTATTGATGAACTGCACGCTGACCTTTTTTACAAACGAGCTGTTCTTCATCCGCTCCAACACGCCCAGCCGCTGAAGAGTCCAATAGGTTTCCGGCATCAGCGACTCGCCGACGTGAAAGCGGGGCATCTTTTCACGCTCTAGCAAGAGCGTCGACAGCCGGGCTTCGGCCAGCAGCGCCGCCGTGGTCGAACCGGCGGGGCCGCCCCCAACAACGATGCAATCGTAGGAGTCCTTCATGACCCTTCCTCACTACTGTCCTGGTAGCAGATAAGCGTTCATTCCGCGGTCCCGGCCAATGAAGCAAAGACACGACGCCGCGTCGGGAGCGTATATCATGGCGAGTTTAACTGGCGGATATCGGGCGGGAAACTGGGTTGTAGCCTATCACAGCGATGGGCAGGCTGCAAGGTTTTTCTGCGGAAAAGGAATTTCTGCCACCGGAATCGCTAAGGACAGATGGCTCGCAAACATCAGCACCAGTTGATTGCACATTCAATTGTCACCGCGCTTAGACTGCAACCGAGTCAGTCCAGCACGACGAAACTTGGGAAGCTCTTGTTCTCGAATCACAATCGCAACTTTCGCAACGTAGTTAGTCGACCGTCTCAGATGATATTGAATCCAGGAATGGAACAAGCATCTCCGTTACAAATGCGTCGAATACGTCAGCCGCTGGATTGACTTCATCTGCCCTTGTTGCCATCTGCCTCGAGCAGCGAACAAATTAATGGTTGGACATCAAACCGGCGTCACGATTTCCAGCAGTTCGACGGCGGGGACTCCGTTGCAGTAGATCAGTGCGGTGCGACCGTAGCAGGTCTCGGCGTTGTCTAATCCGAATAGTTTGCGCAGGTCCACACCGGGCTCGACTTTCCACAGCGACAGCAGGCGGACGTTGCGCAGCACGTTGTGCTCGATCAAGATACGGCCCAGCGGCGTTTGTTGGCGTTCGATTTCACGCCGCACGTCGGGGCCGAGGTAATCGACGTTTAGCCGCACGATGCCGAATTGCACGACGCAGCCGTCCGAGTGGCGCGTGAGCAGAATCTTGCGAGAATAATGCGTGGACGTAATCCGCGTCTTCAGCACTTGCACGTCGACCGGGCTGCCATGATACGCTTCGACCGTGACCGTCATGTGCTTGTCGTGGGCCAATAACATGCGGTATGGCTCGGGCAGGTCGTGCTCGTTCAGCTCTTCGAAATCACCCAAGTCTTCCGGTGATTCGTAAAACAAATCGACCAGCGTATGCAGGTCGGGCGTTGCACGTCGTGTCGGACTAGCCATCATCCGCCTCGGCGTTTGTGTGTTTCGGGATGATTCAGTGGGTAGCCGAAGTCGTGAGAATTCGGTCGCGTCGCCAAGCCAGCAAACCCAGAACTCTCACGAGTTCGGCTACGACAATTTCCGACCCGGTGTTCATCTCTTCGCAGCAAGAGGCATGGTGATGTTCGCGCTGGGAATGATGATCTCGTGGCCGTGATCCGCCGGCCGTTCGAGCACCGTGTCGATTAAATAGTATAACAATCGCCGCAGTTCTTCGGGTTC
Organism: Pirellulaceae bacterium; assembly: GCA_041744735.1. GTDB lineage: Bacteria > Planctomycetota > Planctomycetia > Pirellulales > Pirellulaceae > JBGTKH01. Next base: position 2,109 of record JBGTKH010000056.1, read on the forward strand.
AATTTCGTCGGCGATGGATTCGGCCCGCTCTTGGTGGCGGTCGACCAGGCGGTGAGCTTTCTCGAATACGCCGACCTTGTGATACAGTTGTCGCACGCGGCTGATGCGGCTCACGGCGGGCAGCGTTTCATCGCCGACCAGCGACATCAACTCGTCTTGTTCACCGTCCGACAAACCCTCGAGGGCCAACGCCAACAGCACCGTCGGCCGTCCGCCGAGAATGTCGCCGCCGGCCGACAATTTGTTGTGATCGTCTCCCTGCCAGTCGTGCAGATCATTCAAAATCTGAAATGCCACGCCCATATTGCGAGCGAACAGTTTGATCGGCTCCGCGTATTGATCGGCTGTCCCCGCCAAACGGGCGCCGCTGTACAACGCCGCCTCGAATGCCGGTGATGTTTTCAAAGCGTAAATCTTCAGCGCGTCAATTGGCTTGAGCCGCTTCTGTCGCGAATCACGCCACAGCAGTTCCGCGCCTTGTCCTTCGGACAGTTTCGTGTGCGCGTCGGCCAAGCAGTCGAGAATGTCGGACACTGTGTCGCCGCCGAGATGCTTCGCCTCGCGGCTGACCAACCGATAGCCCATGCCGATCAAGTAATCGCCGACGTTGATCGCGGTCGCCGTGCCGTATTTGCGATGCAGCGTCTGGTCGCCGTAGCGGTACTGGTCATCGTCTTCGATGTCATCGTGGACGAGCGAAGCTTTATGGAACGTTTCAATGGACATCGCCGCCCGCTTCACAGAATCCGAGACGCCCGCCACGTGCTGCTCGCCGTTGGCCGCGGTTGCGTGACCGCCGCTCAGGGCGTCGTACACGGCCAGCGTAATAAACGGCCGCGAGTGTTTTCCCCCTTTCGACAAGAAGTCGTACGCGATGGCTTCGGTGCCGGCGATCGGGTCGAGTCCCGATACGCCTTGCCCGTTGACTTCGGCCAATCGCGGGCCACCACGCGTGCGCGGCGCGATGCGATCGAGTTCGTCGGGCTGAAACAAATTCGACGCGGCGCGCATCAGATGCACGTACGTGCGCGTCTGCTGTGCCGGCTGCGCCGGCTTGACGTGGATCATGTCGTGGACCCAGTCTTCGTCGACCGAGGTGTTGCGGCAGTCGCTTGACAAGAGCGGCACGGCCATGCACGGAATACCCGCCAGTAGAATTTTGTCGATCGCTTTCTCCAAGACGTTCAAGCAAGCCACGCCGACAATCGCATCGACGTAACCGCTGACGATGATCTTCAGCACAATCGGCGAGCCTTCCGCCACGAGCACCTTGTAGCCCATGTCTTCGGCCACGGTGCGGAAGTCGGCGATGCTGCATGCGCCGCATTGTTTGCAGTCCAGCCCGAACTGGTCGTAGTCCGCCGGGCAACCTTCCGCGTGCTTCAGGCAGTGCGGCAACAGGAACAGCCGCCGCGACGGAGGAATTCCGGCCACTTGGTCCTGCCAAAACGCCGTCGCCAGCATAACCATCGTCCAGCCGACGAACCCTTCCGGAAAATCCAATTCGGCGAGTATTTCTCGCACGACGACTTCCATTTCGTCTTTGCTCAGCGGCCGTGACTTGTCGAGCTTCGCGGCGACTTCGTAGCAACGGGCTCGAAGCTGTTCACGTTGAGCCTTCGTCTCGGGGACCAATTTCAAGTGCGTCGTCTTGCGGCGCTCCAAACGGCGTTTGGTTTCGGCGGGCGGCGTGACGATCGTTTCCGCCGGTTGTGAGATCGCGGATGCGGTGGCCAAAGTTGCGTACCTCTATGCGTTTGTCAGGCGGGCTATGGCAGGTTTCAGCTCGGGCCGTGGGAGCCATTGTCGCATTGCCTGGCCCAGCGCCGAAACCGTGAATGTTAACGGGTAGAGTTTCTCATAATACCACAGCTTCGCGAAGTAAAAACCAAGCGGCGAGCTTTCTGGATGCCGATTCTCCTCAACGGCCTTTATTAGCCACTCAAGTCCCTTTGAGATAACGGGTTGTATCGATTCGTCTTCAGCCACTGACAACAGCGCCTCGACGGCGACAGCAGTTTCTTCGACGCTGCTGCGGATTTGGGGAGCGGGGGTTTCGGAGGGACGGGAAGATGATCCCGTCCTACGGGTCGGGCCGCCGCCCCAGCCACCGTCTTCGTTTTGCGCGGCTTTCAACCAATCTAAACCCCGCCGCGCGGGCTGCGTTGCGAGCCGATCGAAATCGCGATAGGCCAGCAACACCTTCGCCGTGCCGTAAACCGGGTTCTCTTCTCGCGGATGATTCTGGTTGCCGAACCACAAGGGCGTCCACGATCCATCCGCATTTTGCTTTCGCGCGAGGTACAGAAAGCCGCGGTGGATCGGAGCGTCGAGCCCTTCGTCGTCGAGTTCCAAACGCCACGCGTGCAGCGCCCGCAGCACGTGGGCCGTGAGGTCTGCGCCGCTGCGATCAAACGGCAACTTTCCCCAACCGCGGCAAAACGTCGGCCAGCCGTCGTCCCGATTTTGCAGACCGAGCAGCCAGCGGCCGCCGGCTCGCGCGGCATCGCAAATGCGCTGTCGGTCCTCTTTAGTACATGACGGAGAGTTGACCATCGCGGCCAGCGACAACAGCGCTCCCGGCGTATCGTCGGCATCCGGCACCGCGCCGCTCAGATCGCTCCACCCCCAACCGCCGGGCGCGGCGCTGGTAAACGGGTGCAGTTCTCGATGCTGGCAACTGAGCAGCCAATCCAAGCATCCCAATTCCATCACATCTTCGCCGCCGCAGGCTAAGGCGTTAATCGCCAGCGACGTGTTCCAAGTCGCCAGGTTTGTGTCGATCGGCCAGCTTCCATCGGGCCGCACGGACGACAACAGGAACTCGACGCCCCGCTGTGCAACGGGATGATCCGCGCGGCTGGTGCCGGCCATGCTCATGACAACGAAGCTGGTTAGCGGCACGGCTTCCAAGTATCCGCCGCTCTTCGGCTGCATCCATTCGAGCATTTGCAGGCTGGGCTTCACGGCGGCCGCTCGCACCAAACGCGTGATCGGATTCAGCGGTTTCTTGTGAAAGTAGCGAGCTTGCCCGATCGCGACCAACGCTGGAATGGCGTAACTGACAACCGGCAACTGCAGATATCGGAAATACTTTTGCGGCACGCAAGCCGCCTCGAACGGCAACGGCGACACGTCGCGCCACGGCACCATCCCCGCCAACGCGCAGTTGGTCAGAATCGGCACCGCAAACGTCTTGTCTTTGCCGTATCGCTTGCGCACCCCCGCGATGCCGTTCTTGGCGCGAATATACTGGTCGGCATGGTGCATTAGATCGGCGTGATCGGCCGGTACGCCGGTCAGGCGAAACGCTGCAACAACGAGCATCGTGGTGGCGATGTTCGAGTGACTCTTGTCCGTGTCGCCCCAACCGCCATCCGGGTTCTGATGATCGGCCAGCCAATGCAAGCCGCGCACGATCAAATCGCTCAGCCGCGACCCGCGCCGCTCGTCCGCAAACCGCCCCGACTTCGCATCCGTCGCCCCGTGCCGATCGACGAGCGTGAGCGCGCTTACGGCCGTGGCGGTCGACAGAGCCGACGTCGATAACTCGCCCACCCAGTGCCCCGCGCGATCACGCTCGCCGAGCAAATCGAGCCGCGCTTTCTCATACGCAGCGATCAATCGTTCGCGATCAACCATGCCCATCGTTTCGTGTGACGCGCCGGATTCCTTCAATTTCAACCTTTACGACAGGCTCAAGTCTAAACGGGCCGGGAACGAATGTCGAGCGGCGTAACGCCACAGTCAATGGGCGTCGAGGCGGATTCAGGACGCGAAACGTACCGGCCGCGCCGGCTTGACTGCATTTCCTGGCGGCACGAAAATCAACGTCGCTATAATTCTCGGCATCGACCCCAAAAACGACTATGCCTTCAAGTGCGTCTTCGGCCGCCCACGGCACGCGCGGGTGTTGATCCACATGCTCAATGCGGTGCTGAAGCCGCCGCCCGAACATCGCGTCGAGTACGTTGAGATTCTAAACCCGATCACCGAGCCGGTGGTGTTGGACGAAAAACTCTCGATTCTCGACATTCGCGCCCGCGACCAAAGCGGCCGTCAATTCAACGTCGAGATGCAAATGGTCACGCATGCGGCCTTGCAGAGTCGGTTTCTGTACTATTGGGCGAAGCTGTACAGCAGCCAGTTGGAGTCCGGCGACAGGTACGATTTGCTCAGGCCGGTGGTCTCGATTTGTTTCCTTGATGCGCTGCTGTTTCCAACCTCTGGCGAATACCACTTGCCATTTCGCCTGTGGAATCCGGAATCACAGCTTGTGCTCAGCAAAGATCTGGAAATCCACTTGTTTCAGCTCCCCAATTTCACGAAGACCGACAGGGAACTGTCTGAGCCGCTAGATTTGTGGCTGTATTTCTTGAATAATGGGATGCAGTTGGATCCCGAGGATCTGCCGACCGTGTTCCAGGTCCCTGAATTGGACGAAGCAATGGGTGCACTGAGAATGTTAACACAAGACGAAATCGAACGCGCACGTTACGAGGACCGCGAGAAAGCGCGTCGCGATGCGCTGAGTTGGGAAAGAGCGATGGAGCGTCGGCTATCCGAAGGCGTGGCCAAAGCCGCTGCGGAAGCCATGGCCAAAGGACTGGCAGAGGGCCGTGCCAAAGGACGCGCCGAGGGACATACCGAGGGACTTGCAGTAGGAACGGCCAAAGGTTTGATCGGGCAGATTCGTCTGTGTGAGCAGATCCTGAAACTCGCGCCTCATCCCGAAGAGAAGCTCCAGTCGATGTCGCTGGACGAACTGCAAATCGTCTTGGAACGACTGCGTGGTCAACTCCCTTAAATCTCGTATGTGAAACTCACGACGCTCGACCGCATAGAATCTCTCTTTGCGGCCACTTCATCCGCCGGAGAAGTCGTAATGTATTTTCGGATGGCTAAACGCCTGTTGCTGGAAACCGATAAGCGGCTCTTGTGGAAGCTGGCTTGGAACATGGGCTGGAAGGGAATGCGGTCCGTGCAAAAGCACAAGCGGCGGCTGAAACGCGGCGAGTTTTTCCCGCCGTTCCTTTACGTCTCAATCATTAACAGTTGCAACCTGCGCTGCCAGGGCTGCTGGGTGGACGTCGCGGCAAAGCAGTCGAAGATCGAAGTCGACGCCATGAATCGGCTGATCACCGAAGCCAAGGCGATGGGCAACTCGTTCTTCGGCATCTTAGGGGGCGAGCCGTTCATGCACCCGGAACTGCTTGAGATACTGGGCAATCATCGTGACTGCTACTTTCAAGTCTTCACCAACGGCCACTTCATCACCGAGGACGTGGCCAAGGAACTGCGGCGGCTGGGCAACGTCACGCCACTGGTCAGCGTCGAGGGGAACGAAATCGTCAGCGATCAGCGGCGCGGGCGTCTGCACGTGCTCAGCCAGACAATGCAGGGATTGCAAAACTGTTTGGACAACAAAGTGATGACGGGTGTCTGCACAAGTCTCTGTCAAACCAACTTCGACCTACTGTCGGAGAAATGGGTCGACCGGCTGATCGAGATGGGCGTGATGTACACGTGGTTCCACATTTACCGCGCCGTGGGTCCCGACGCCGCGCCCGAATTGTGCCTGACGCCCGAGCAACAGATGAAAGCCCGCCGGTTCGTCGTCGAGATGCGTGCCAAGAAGCCGATCATCATCATCGACGCTTACTACGACGGCGAAGGCCAAGCCCTCTGTCCCGCCGCCACCGGCTTCACGCACCACATCAGTCCCTGGGGCGACATCGAGCCCTGCCCTGTGATTCAACTTGCAAAAGAGTCGATCCACGATCAGCGGCCGTTGAAAGACACGTTCAACAACTCGGCGTTCCTCCGCGACTTTCGCGAGACCGCGGCCAAGCACACGCGCGGCTGCATCGTGCTCGAACGGCCCGATCTTTTAAAGCAACTCGCTGAGCGTCACGGGGCCCGCGACACCACCGCCCGCGGCACGGCGTTCGACGAACTCGACGCCATGCAGACCCGCCCCTCGCAATACAACCCCGGCCACGAAGTCCCCGAAAAGAGCTGGGCCTATCGGCTCGCCAAGCGGTTCTGGTTCAACGATTACGGCACCTACGGCAAACATTTCGACGCCAACAATTGGATCGACACACGGCGCCAGCATGACGAGCCCGACGTTGTGCAAATCGGATCATGACGGGCGTTACATGAATCACGCCGTCGACAAGTCCCGCGGATGCGTTAATTATTCGTTTGGATTCTCGGTTCGACGCCATTAATTCTTGGCTTCTGCCGAATACTGCGGTATTCGATTCCTAGTCGCTCGAACAGGAACGCATACACGTCGACGGTTTGCTCGATCCGCTCGGTGTTGGTCAGATGTCCTTGCCGGTGCCACGTTTCGCCGTACTCGCCGCCGCGCAGATTCGCCACGGCGTAGATGAATCCCTGCTCCAACAACACATACTTCGCCGCATGGAACGACGGCGTGACGTTCGACTTGGCGAGAGTAGATTATGTTTTCCACATGATGTCCAGCCCCGCACGATGAGCATGGAATCCGCATGAAGCCCATCAGTCAGAAGCCGGCCGAGCCGCAGCGCTCGGCGGGTTGGGAGTGGTTGTTGTGCGGCGTGCTGCTGTCGGCCACGATGTTGAATTACGCCGATCGCCAGGCGCTGCCGATGATGGCCGCCCGCGTGAAGACGGAACTGAAACTGAATAACCAACAGTACGGCCAGGTCGAAGGCATCTTCGGGCTGGCGTTCGGCGTCGGGGCGCTCGTGTGTGGAATCTTGGCGGACTGGATCAGCGTCCGCTGG
>JBGTKH010000057.1:0-5595 GCA_041744735.1 Pirellulaceae bacterium
CGCCCGCCGGGTTGTCGACGCCGCAGGTGTACAAGCACTGTGTCGTGGCCGAGCGGCCGATGAGCGTACAACCGTTACTCAAGGCCGCTCGCGCGGGAAACAGGGCGGCGGTCGGCCGATGTTTGATCAACCGGCTGCAACCCGCGGCACAGCGGTTGTCGCCGTGGATTGAAAGATTGCAGCAGGAGTTTCAACGCTTGGACTGTTTGGGGCATCAGATGAGCGGAAGCGGCACAAGCTACTTTGGCGTTTGTAACCATGCCCGTCACGCAAGACGCGTCGCCGGACGATTGAGTGCGAGAGGCATCGGGGGAGTCTTTTGCGTCTCCACCGCCGCCGCCCCGCACCAGCACCATCAGGCTCGTGCTGCCTGGGAGGCAGACACGGCCTAGTGGCGAGCCGGACGCAGGGAGGAACATCATGGAAATCACCGAGGTTCGCATTAAGCTCATGGAAGATTCGGACGATCGATTGCAGGCCTTCTGCTCGATTACCTTCGATGATTGCTTTGTGATTCGCGATTTGAAGATTATCGAAGGCACCAGCGGCCCGTTCGTGGCTATGCCCAGCCGCAAGCTCACCTCGCATTGCCCGCACTGCGGCTGCAAGAATCACTTGCGGGCCGCGTACTGCAACCAGTGCGGTGGGCGGCTGAAAGATGACCGTGCAGCCCGCGACCAGGAAGGCCGCGCCAAACTGTACGCCGACATCGCTCACCCCATCAATTCCGAATGCCGCGAGATGATTCAGTCGCGCGTGATTGCGGAATACAAAACAGAACAAGAGCGGGCCAAGCAACCGGGCTACGTGTCGCGCTACGACGACGAATTCGACGACGACCTCGAGCCGCTCGAACCAGTCGCTGCGCGCGCGGAACCAACGCCCGAGCCGCCCAAACAACGCCCTCCCGAGCGCCAACAAATTCAACCCGCCGAACCCGTCCCCCGCCCACCCCACAAAGCCCCCTCCCAACAACCCGCCGCCAAACCACCGCGGCCTACGCAGGGACCCAAAAACGACGATTTCGGCGTGGGGATTTTTTAACAGTGTGTGGAGTACGGTGTAGGTCGCGCGCTAGTCTGTTTGATGCGCTGGCCAAACGGCAGTCGTTACCCTTTGACCCGCTGAAACCGCACCGTACCTATGTCGGCGAGTGGGCCGGGGAGTGGCATGGAGAAGGTGTCGTCGGTTTCGAAGGTGATCTCGATTTGTTTTTCGTTGCCGGCACTTTCGATGGTCTTGAGCGTGGCGTGGGGGCCTTCCTCGTTGAGCACTTCCCAGGTGCCGCTGCTTTGGCCGACGCGGCCGGACGAGGACATCGTGCCGTCGGCGTTGAATTGCAGGTCCATTGTCAGCGACTTGGCGGCTTCGATGCTTGTCTCGACGACCTTCTTCATGACCGGACCTTGGCCGGCTTCTCCCAGCTTCTGCTGTATCGCTGCGTCGTCCAGCACCGGGCTGCCTTGCCACTTGCCGACCAGTTTGGCCTCGGCCGTCTTGGCGCAGCCGACCGGCAATAGCGCCGCTAGAACGATCACCCAGAGAAACGCTCGCTTCTGTGCATTCATGGTCGTCCTCTCGTGACTCGAAAAGATACTTCGATTAACGCTGGCACTGTATCCCGCCCGCGCCGTAACCGCAAGCACACTTGCTCGCTCACTATCCGTGTGCGAAGTGGGGCGCGTTTTCAACGTGCCGTGGCATGGCACGTTAAAAACGTGCCCCACGTGATCGCCGCGGATTTGCACTTCGACCGGAAATCCTCGATAATGAGCGCCTGCCTTGCGGTCCCGCTTGCTACCAAGACCGAGCGCGGCTGTTGTCGAATTGCCAGAGGGCATCGCAACGTAGCCGAAGTCGTGAGACTTCGGTTGCATTGACACGACTTCAAAATCCGAACTCTCACGAGTTCGGCTACTGTGACACCGCAGCGAACACGAGAATTGAATCCACCTATCCTGCACGAAGGAGCCTCACATGGCCGGCCGATTTACTCGTCGAGACTTTTTGAAAACCACCTCCGTCGCCGGCGCTGCTGCATCGCTGGGCGTGTGGAGTGAGCTGCCCGCGGCGGAATCGAAGTCGCCCAACGAGAAATTGAACATTGGCTGCATCGGGACGGCGAATCAGGCGAACTTCAGTATCAGCAACGTGGCCGGCGAGAACATCGTGGCCCTGTGCGACATCGACGACAACTTTCTGGCCCGCGCCGCCGAGCGATTCCCGCGCGCGAAAAAGTATAACGACTTCCGCCGGCTGTTGGACGACGAGAAGTCGATCGACGCCGTGACCGTCGCTACGCCCGATCACATCCACGCGCCGGCCAGCGTGTGGGCCATGAAGCTGGGCAAACATGTGTACTGCGAGAAGCCGCTAACCCACTCCGTGTACGAAGCCCGCGTGGCCGCCGAAACCGCGACGGCCAATAAACTCGCCACGCAGATGGGCACGCAAATTCACGCGGGCAGCAACTACCGCCGCGTGGTCGAGATCATTCAAGCTGGCGTGATCGGCAACGTGACCGACGTGCACGTGTGGGTCGGCAAAGGCTGGGGCGGCGGCGAGCGGCCGAAAGACACGCCCGCTGTGCCGGCTCACGTTCATTGGGACTTGTGGGTCGGGCCCGCGCCGTTTCGTCCGTATCATCCGACGTACCTGCCCGCCAACTGGCGCCGCTGGTGGGATTTCGGACAAGGGACGCTGGGCGACATGGCTTGTCACTACATGGACCTGCCGTTCTGGGCGCTAGGGCTTCGTCACCCGACAACCGTTTCAGCCGAAGGCCCGCCGGTGCACATGGAGACGTGTCCGCTCGGCTTGATCGTGCGCTACGAATTCCCCGCGCGCGACAACCAACCGCCGACGAATTTTACCTGGTACGACGGCAACCTGATCCCGCGCGAAGTGGCCGGCCACAAAGTGCCCGGCTCCGGCGTGATGTTCATCGGTGACAAAGGCCAGATGTTCGCCGACTATGGCAGCTACCGCTTGTACCCCGAAGAGCAATTCAAAGGCTTCGCACCGCCGCCGCAAACGATCCCCAACTCAATCGGCCATCACGCCGAATGGCTCAAAGCTTGCCGCGACGGCAGTCCGACGACGTGTAACTTCGACTACTCCGGCGCGCTGACCGAAGCCGTGCTATTGGGCAACGTGGCCTATCGCACAGGTACGAAGCTCCAGTGGGATGCAGAGAATCTAAAAGCCATCAATTGCCCCGAAGCAGATCAATTCATTCGCCGCGACTACCGCGACGGCTGGACGCTGTAGGCCGACGTCATTTTGCCGCCGCACGATGGTAGCGGCGGTAATCGCGGCCGTTGGCACCATAGAGATCCATCACGTCGTCGCCACGGAAGATGATCTGCCGCGGCTCGTATGAGCTTTTGCTGTCCGGCTTGAGGTTGATCGTCAGCGAGTTGCCGCTGCTGCTCACCGCGTACCAGCGGCAGGGATGAGTCTTCGCCGGGCCGCCTTCGGAACTGGTTACAGTAGCCGTTCCATCGGCGCGGAAATCGACTTCCAAGTCCGACACGAGAGAGGCGCGGGCCTGCCATTTGCCGACTAAGCGTGAGTCGATCGACCCGCCGCAACCGGAGAGCATCGTGATGCACAGCGCAATTACGAGTAGCCACGCGACGTTTCGACATGAGTCTGTTGGATGGACTTTCATGGTCCCGTGTATCCTTGCGATGGATCGCCGTAGACGGCGACTTCGATGAAATGACCGTCGGGGTCGCGAAAGAAGATTTGCTGCGTGCCGCCGGCGTTCACTCGCTCGCGATACTCGACGGCGCCAGATTCGAGCAACTTTCTCACCGGCTCGATCGTCTCGACCGCGAACGCCAAATGGTTCGCCCGCGAGTCAATCTCCGCCGCGGGGTCCGGCGCCTTGTCCGGATTCTCAATGATGTGAATCTGCATGCCGTAGCCGTACAACCACGCGCCGCGGAAGTTGAACGGCGGGCGACGAAGCTGCTGAAACCCCAGCACGTCGCAATAGAACGCCGCGCTGCGCTCCGCCTGACGAGTGGTCAGCGCGACGTGATGCAGGCCCTTGATCGGTAATGCGGTCATCATCATTCAATTCAGTTTTCCGGGTGGCTGGGGCTGAGTCCGCGAAGCCCCAGCGTATGCCACACGGTACTGGATGCTGGGGCTACGCGGACTCAGCGCCAGCCACCCTTCACGCTTTGTCGCAATATAGCCAGCACGCGAAGGCTCGCAAACAGGCCCGCGGTGGCAAGATTTGCCGATTATGACGATTTTCTCGATTTGGCAGACTCTTCCGGCCGATAATGATTTTCGAGGAATCACGTCGATCGTTTGCGCCTGGAAAGGAATCCGACATGTTCGAACGCATATTCGCCGCCGGGTGTTTGGCTGCTTGGACTATTGCCGCGGGAAACGGCTGCTGCTGTCATGGGCGGGCCGGACATGGCGGCCCGTACGTCCATCATGAAGTGGCCGCCCCTTGCGAGGGCTGTGGCGGCGGTGGTTGCGACGAGTGCTGTGTGCCGTGCGCCAAGCGGCCGCGCTATCCCAAGAAATTCTGCGGTTCAGGTTGCGGCGAGGTTTACTGGGACGAGTGGCACAGCGACCCGCCCACCTGCGATCCGTGCGACGACTGCGGCAATTGGATCGGCCATCAAGGCCTGGGTTGGCGTCATTGCGGTTGGCGGAGTCTCTTTGGATGTCGCGATCATCTTAGCGATTGCGATGCCGAATGTGACTGCGGACATCATCACGAGAGCCACTACAGCGGCGACGTGATCTACGACGGCCAAGTGATCGACGAGGGTGAGTATATCGAAACTCCGCCCGCGCCCACCTCGCCGTTCATCGACGAGCCGCGGCCGGCCCCCGGCGAACCGCGGTCGGCTCTCAAGAAGAGTGTGACTCGGACACAGCCGCAGCGGCCGCGGTACGTTGGACATGCTACGCCGCCAAGCCGCCGTTTCTAAACACGCCATTGGATTCGCTCTCTCGCCGTAGCGGAATTGCTCCGAAAATGAATCGTTTAACGGCCAGCCGCAGGCGACATTTTCGCGAGGTGACCGTCGCCTGCGGCTGGCCGTTAAACGACTTTTGCAACTTCGGCTACGGCGGCGTACACTGGCGAGCATGCCAATCACCGGAATTCAAGCTTTCCTGGAGATGCTCGCCGAGTTCGGCGTGCGTTACATCTTCGGCAATCCGGGCACGACCGAGTTGCCGCTGAACGACGCGCTGGTCGGCGACACGCGCTTTCAATACATCCTCGGCCTGCAAGAAGTCCCCGTGATGTCGATGGCCGATGGGTTTTCGATGGCCTCGCAGTCGCTGGGCGTGGTGAACCTGCACATTAGTTGCGGCTTGGGCAACGCCATGGGCATGTTGTACAACGCCTATCGCGAAGGAACGCCGCTGCTGGTCACTGCCGGCCAGCAAGATCGGCGATTGCGATTTGAAGAGCCAATTCTGGGCGGCGACATGGTGGGCGTCACGCGGCCGTGGACCAAGTGGTCGGTTGAAGTCCAACGCGTCGAAGACCTGCCAGTCGCTCTGCGCCGCGCGGCGCAAACGGCTCTCACGCCGCCCACGGGGCCGGTCTTC
>JBGTKH010000058.1:0-10673 GCA_041744735.1 Pirellulaceae bacterium
CCCGGATCGTCGCTACCATCTGTTCCGTCAACTTTCCATCCATCGTCCCCTCCTTGAGACTTCACCTGAACCAACACCGAAGACTCCAGAGGGTATCCAAATTCATCAAACATAGGGAGGCTAATTTCCGGGAGTTGCCTAATCATCGAATTGAAAAGGGGGCGCACGCCCCGGGAAGTGGTCGCGCAACTGCTGGAGTACGCTGCTTGGGCAAAGGAACTGAACAGTGACGATGTAGTTGAACTGGCAGTGAATTACCTCGCCTCCGTTTCCTGCGCCGTAGAATTTCAGGCATGGTTCCTCGATACCTTTGAACAGGAGGAGTTTCCCAAACTCAATCTCAACCTCCGGCTTTTCATTGCGGCAGAGGAAATCGCACCTAGCGTAGCTCGCTCCTGCAGGTTCCTCCGGACATGCTACGGCGTAGACATCTCGTGTGTCGAGTTCCGCGTCTATCGCACTGAAACAGGTGACATCCTTGTAGGTTCAGAACACATTGTCGGCAAAGAGGATCCGGCTCGACTCGCAAGCCATGGGCGCCATCGTTGGTCGGGCGAGTTGCCCGTTAAGCAGGTTGTCTGGGAAGCCGCGCAAGCCGTCGCTTCAAGAAAGGAGAATTTCGCGCCGAAGGACGTTGTCGCCGAGGTTGTTACACGCTATCCCGACTTCAACAAGACCACTGTCGGGTGCCAAATCATTTCGGATTGTGTCAACCATACGTCAAGACACCACTACCCCGGAGGCGAGGATCGCTACTGGTGGGTCGAGAAAGGCAAATACCAATTGTACAATCCGCGCAAACACGCTTCGACGTCGAGTAAAGCCACGAAACCGTAGCGTTCAAGCGCCCGCGGATCGGTGAAGCTTAAGAACTGGCAGGCTGCCGGTGTGTGACTTTGGTTAAACCCTCGTCCAGAATCGCCATCGCTGTGTCCACGTCCTGTTCTGTGATCACCAGTGGTGGACAGAATCGCAGCGAGTTCTTGCCGCAGCCCAGCAGCAACAGGCCGCGGCGGAAGCAGGCTTGAATGACTTCGTCGCGCTCTTCCACGGCCGGCTCTTTCGTTTCGCGGTCGCGGACCAGTTCGGCGCCGACCATTAAGCCCAAGCCGCGAACGTCGCCGATCAGCGAGTGTTTCTGAGCGAGTTCCCTGAGCCGCGAAGTTAGGTGAGCTCCGACGCGCGCGGCGTTGTCGATCAGTCCCTCTTCCAACAGCGCAATCGTCTCCAGCGCGGCCACGCACGACACCGGGTTGCCGCCGAACGTGCTGGCATGCGAGCCTTTCTCCCAGTCCATGAACTCGGTCCGCGCGATCATTGCACCCAACGGCATGCCCGACGCAATCCCTTTGGCCAAGCAAATAATGTCTGGCACGACGCCCCAATGTTCGATGGCGAACATTTTCCCTGTGCGGCCCATGCCGGTTTGCACTTCGTCGACGATGTACAGGATGCCGTGCTTATCGGCCAGCGACTTCAGCACGCGATGAAACTCCGGCGGCGGCACGATGTAACCGCCTTCGCCTTGAATCGGTTCGACGAAGAACGCGGCGACTTCGCTCGGCGCGACGGTGCGGCGGAACAAATTATTCTCGATCTCTTCGATCGACCGCAGGCAGCACGGCTGCCCGGCGCGTTGTTCGGGGCAACGATAACAATCCGGGAAGCCGACGTGCGAGACCTCGGGCACGAGCGGCGCGAAACCGCGGCGCTGGGTGACTTTGCTGCCGGTCAACGACAACGCGCCCATCGTCCGCCCGTGAAACGCACCGTAGAATGCGACCATGTGTTGGCGGTTGGTGTGATAACGAGCCAGCTTGAACGCCGCCTCGACCGACTCGGCGCCGGAGTTGGTGAAGAACACGCGCTTCGGCTCGGGGCCGGGCGCGATCTCGGCCAGCTTCTTTGCCAGATCTGCTTGCGGCCGGTAATAGAAATCGGTCCCCGACATGTGCAACAGCGATTCGGCCTGCTGCTTAATCGCACCGACGACGCGCGGGTGGCAATGCCCGGTCGCACACACGGCGATCCCCGCGGTGAAATCCAGGAACCGGTTACCATCCAGATCCTCGATCATGGCCCCTTCGCCGCGTTTTACCGCCAGCGGGTAGACGCGCGCGTACGACGGCGATGTATAACGATGGTCGCTGTCGATCAACGCCGCAGCCAGCGGCCCCGGCAGCTCGGTGCGAATGTCAGGCACAGCCGATGAGCGGTGAGGCACATTCATGGTTTCGCTCCCCTAGCAGACTACTGCACTTGAATCGTACGGTTCAAGATCAATCGGACAAGGCGGTGGCAAGCCGGGCGCAATGGGTCACTTTCACGTAGCCCGGTCTCTCCGAGACCGGAATTGCGATTCTCCGAAAGGCTGTGATTTTTTTTGAAATCGTCCTGTACGACGGGCCTCCGAGCCCGTCAACTCCTGGCATTTTGCCTTTGCGCGACGGGCTGGGAGGCCCGTCGTACAAAAATCACAACCTCGAAGAGAATCGCCTACATAAACACCTCGGCGTGTTCGGCGGCCAGATGCTCGAGCGACCAACGGTCCGTCAATTCGTCCGGATGCTGAAAAACCTTGCAGACGCCGGGGGGCAAGTGACGGAACACTTTGTCGTGGCGGGCAAAGTCCAAGTGGCGATCTTTCAATTCGCGAATCAGGATCGACGAGACCTGCCGCGGAAACTTGCGGGCGATCGCTCCGTAGATCTCCGGGTCGCGCTCGCCCGAATCGCCCACCAGGATGAAACGCCGGCGTGGAAACGTGCACAGGATCGACTTGATCACGGCACCTTTGCCCGGCCGCCGCACCAGGAACAGCCGCCGCAGCATGTGATCGCGCAGCCGGAACGAGCGAAGATGAAAGGTGCCCGCGGGAAATTCGGCCGACTGAACTAGCGCGGCCAGCGGGTCGTAAAGTTGCCACGGGCTGGAGGAGACATAATGGAAAGCGGCTCCTTGCTCGGCCCATTGGCGATACAGCGGCGGCATGCCTTCGACTGGCTGGAAATCTCGCAGAAACGTATTGGCAAGCAGGGCCGGCCGGGACGTGACTTGTGTATGTTTGATCGTGTCGTCGATGTCGGAGATCACCGACACGCCGGTGTCGGGAAGCAAATGTGCCTTTCCCAGAAACTTGTGGCCGTTTTCCTGCGGACCGACGACTTCATAATTCAGCCAACCATCGCCGACACAGCCGGCTTGTTGTAACTGTCGGACTTCGTCCACGCCCAGCCGCACCGTGCCCGAGAAATGCCCGTTGCCCTTCGACCGCTTTTGCAGTACGAACTCGCGCGAGCCGATGCGAATCACGATTCGCTTGCCACGCTCGGTTGCCGCGATGAAACAGTGAATGCGATTCTGAAACATTTCGGAGGCGAACGCCTCGGCCGGCACTTTCATCACTTGCCGCAGCACTCGCAGTACGATCCGCTTGCGAAAATCCAGTTCGCCCGGTTCATAGATTGTGCCGAACACCGGGATCCGCCAAGTCTGTCCGTCTTCCAGCAAATGACCAAAGCCGGGATACAAGACGACGGTCTCGTTGACGTCAATGTCGGATGTGTGAGCTAGGGTGGAACTCATTGCTCGCGGCAAATGAATGGCAATTAGGCCAGATTGCCAATCCGGCCGGATTCGGCGGTCCGTCCTAGATATGGGTCGGTGTTAACAAGTGCTGGACGGATTGGCAATCCGTCCTACGAGTGCAATCCGTCCTACGAGTCTTCAAACCACTAGACCGCAGCCAACTAACAACTGTCAAGCTGGCGGCGGACTTTTCGCGTGGCTATCGGCGTTTCATTAGAATACCACGGCGACCGTAGTGGTTACAACGATTGGCCGACGTGTACAGCAGTTCGCTAAGCCAGTCGAACAGCAGATAGTCGTGCTCCGTGCCGGCGACTTCGTACGTCTTCTCTTGGACGGACTGCACTTGGTCCAGGTTCGCGACTAGCACCGAGAACAAACCGCGTGCGGCATCGGCCAGCAGCGAATTCAAATCGCTGGCACGAATCCGCAGACCCAGATCGGCCGTGTGGTCGAAGACTTCGTACATGGGATTACATGAAATGGGTTACACGGAATGCGGTCTCGAAACTTGACGGATCTTACGGCCAATGATACACGTCAACGTCGCCCAACGAAGCGTCGCGCTGGCACAGCCCGCACCGGCATAATCCATTCGGAAACGCGAAACTTTTTCGCTGGCCACCGCCATGCCGCGCTAGCCGAACGTCGACTCGTTGGTCATAATGGCCAGCGACAGAAGGACTTACTGGCACCCAGTCAGGCACGTCGAAAGTGCGAACGGGGCACGTTACTGTAAGATTTCAGAGGCGTGCCGCAAGCCGCTAACGGGACATGCAGTTTGGGTTCGTTGACACCTACGCTTGCTGCCCAATAGAATTCCGCACCCGACGCGATTGTCAGCCGACGATCAGGCGGTCGGTCGTCACAAATGGATGGAAACGGAAACCTTTCACAAGAAAAACTCAGGGAGTAAACAACCATGGGAAGCGTGAACACATTCACGGAAGCGAATTTTGAGAGCGAAGTCCTGCAGGCCTCGGAGCCGGTGTTGGTGGACTTCTGGGCCACTTGGTGTGGACCTTGCCGCACGATTGCACCGCTGATCGAGGATCTGGCCGCCGAAAACGCCGGCTCCGTCAAAGTCGGCAAACTGGACGTCGACGAGAATCGCGAAACGGCCATGAAGTACGACATCCAAAGCATCCCGACGCTGATCATCTTCAAGGACGGCCAACCCGTTCAACGCATGCAAGGCGTGCAACCCAAGAGCCGCCTGCAGCAGGCGCTGGACGCGGCCAAGGGATAGCGCCGAACTGCGACAACGCGATGCGAATCTTGCCGTCCTTGATCGTCATCCTGTTTCTTGTCAGCGGCGCTGCGGCCGAAGCGCCGAATCTGCGGACACAGATCGTCCTGGCGACGTACCGACTGGAGCATCCCAAAACAAGCGCGACGGCATTTGCCATTCGCCGTCCTGATGCGGCCGATCAGGATGGCGGTCAGTTGTTGCTCGTTACGGCTGCGCACGTGCTTGAGAAGATGGAGGGCGAGAAAGCGAAGTTGGTGCTTCGCCGGCAGGACTCAAGCGGCCAGTGGGAGGCGGCACCGGTGGACGTTGCCATTCGAGATGGCGACAAGCCGCTCTGGAAAAAACATCCCAAGCACGACGTGGCCGTGCTACGATTTCCATCGCCGCAGCACACCGTTGACTCGATTCCACTGGCGGCCTTGGCCAACGCTCAAGATTGGAAAGCCGCCGCCGTCGAGCCCGGGGCGCTGGTTCGTTGCGTCGGCTTCCCTCACGCCGCTCAGTTCAAACCCAGCCCAGCGGGATTTCCCTTAACGCGGCTCGGTTGCGTGGCCAGTTATCCGCTGACGCCATTTGAAAAACACGCCACGTTCCTGGTGGACTACAACACCTTCGAAGGCGACAGCGGCGGGCCGGTGTACCTTCAGTACTCACACGATGACCACGCGCAAGTCAAAATCCTGGGCCTAGTCCACGGCCAGCACATGCTCGACGAACGTTACGAACTAGTCTACCAGCAAGGCCTGATCCGCAAGCGGCTCGGTTTGGCAATCGTCGTCAATTCCCAGGCGATTCTGGAAACGATTGAGTCGTTGACTTCCAAGAATTGAACGACGCGCGTTACAATAGCCAGTGGTCTGTTGTCGGCCACCGAGTGAAGGAGGTCTGATGCCGATCCACGACTGGACGCGCGTCGATGCGGGCATTTTTCACGCCTTCGATCATTTCTGGGTCACCGAGATCTCTCGCGCGATGAATCGGGGTCTCTTGCCCGGCGGGTATTACGCCCTGTCCACGAAGTTTGCTGTGACCATTCGTCACGTGAGCCGGCATCAAGTGATCGCGTTGGTGGAGATCATTTCGCCGGGTAACAAAAATAATCGAAACGGCTTGAATGCGTTTGTGAGCAAGGCACGTGAAGCCTTGGCCACTGGGATTCACATGTTGATCGTCGATTTGTTCCCACCCAGTTCGCGCGACCCGCAAGGCATTCACGCCGAGGTTTGGGGCGAAGATTGCAGCGAAGACTATGCTCTGCCGGAAGGCCAGCCACTGACGTGTGTCGCTTATTTGGCTGGCCCCAGTGCCGAAGCATTCATCGAACCGGTCGGTGTCGGAAACCAGTTGCCCGAGATGCCGCTCTTCCTGACGCCGGAAATCTACGTTCCAGTGCCGCTGGAACCGACCTATCAAGCCGCTTGGAATGGGATGCCGGCTTTTTGGCGCGAGGTGCTTACAACTGCGGTACCAGAATAGCGCTGAGAACAGCGTGAATACGTCGTCATTGACCACGATTCTCGTCAGCACGCCCAGCGGCGAACCGGTCTTCGACGAATAGGCACCGACGGTCAAACTGTCGCCCGCGTCCGGGTCGGAGTCATTGACAAGTAGTCCGTCGGCGGCGCTAACGTTGAGCGTGTCCCCGTCGATCACGCGATACAGGTTGTCGTGGGCCTCGGGCAAATTGTTGGTCACCTGGATGGTCACCGTGGCCACGTTGCTGTGCAATGAACCGTCGATGAACTTGTAGGTGAACGTGTCGATGCCCGCGAACGTGTCATCCGGATCGTAAGTGAAATCGCCGCTGGTTGTGATATCTGGGTCGTCACAATAAGGGAATAGTGCGACCACGGTGAGCCGCGTCCCTGCGTCGACCGTGATGTCGGCGATGGGCTGGACCAACGTCGGGGTGTCGTTGACGGAATTGACCGTGACGGTGAAGCTGCGCGAGGTCGTGTTGACGCCGCCAGTGGCCGTGCCGCCGTCGTCAGTGACCGTGACAACCGCCGTGCGATGTTGATTGGCCGCGGGCATGTACGTCATCGGCCGGTTGCGGCGGGCGACATGACATGTAGCTGCTGAAATGACGCAGCCAATGCGACGCAACTGGCTACTTTGACGGAGCTTCAGCATCGCGAGAGATTGGATCGCGCACGAGAAAGTAACCACGCCCGCGTCGCTCCCAGTATAGCTCGCCGGAATACGTCTGCGAAAGCCATTCACGAAGTAGCATGGCCCCACTGCCGGGAGGCAATGTCGGGCGTTCTTTGTCTTCGGCCGTATCCAAGGGTATGCCACTTTGCGCCGAAAGGCTTTTGAGTACGTCACCATATGTGATCGATGCACCGTATTCATACTTGATGCAGGTATCGAGGCGGGCATCCGGCGTATAGAGGATTTGCAAGGCGCGTAGTTGCCGGTCAGGCCAGCCTTGCCTGTACAAACTGTACGAAGAGTCAATGCGTCTGGCCGTGCCGCTATCCTTCCGAATGTCGCGCTGAAGCACATCCAAGTCAACGTGGTTCCTTAAGGTCACGTCCAACAACAGCAACTGAAGCTGTTCGTGCGCGCCGCGATTGCGTAGTTTGACATTGCCCGGGGATATCGAAGAAAAAAACCGAAGGCCGGAAAGAATATGGATTCGAGCGAGCTCTTTGTCGTGCTTGTCATAATAAGAATGAGACTCCGCCTGCTGTTTCTGATAGACACCGAGCGCAAAATTAAGTTGGTCGGAATAGGGGGACCGTGGGAATCTGGCGACCGCGACTGTCATCGCCCGCACCACGTCGTCCACGTTGTCTGCGGCACGGTGCTGTAGGTAGCGGGCCACATCCGGCCGCGTGATCTGTCGCATGGCCCGGGCCTGTTTACACGTCGGTGGTCGGACGGTCAACGAAACGGTATTCGACTGGCACGGGACTGTTTTGGGGGTGCCCAGGATCGGCCACTCGACTTCCGCGCGCAATTCATAGCGTCCGGGTTTTGCAAAAACAAACGCGCCGTCAGGGAAGCGATCTGGATCCCGCCAAAACAAAAGCTCATCCCATTGAATGGCACGACCAGGTGGCAGCGTCCATGTAAAGCCGATATTGAATATGCCGTAATTCTTTCCGTACGCACATAACGCGAACGGCCGAGAGTCTTGACGTGCAATAAACCGAGTCGATCTGTAACAACGATCCGTAACGCTGATTGTCGTATCGGACTCGTTGGACAATGTTACGGTAAACAACAACGGCTGGTGCGCCACAATCTCTGTGGCCTCTGTGTCGATCTTTAGGGCAATGGGCGCAGTGGGCTGTGATCCGTCCTCTGCATATATTGCCCGAGGCGTGGCGACCAGTGCGTGCAACGTGACAATTACAATTAGGACACGCAGAATGGACGAGTCGACTGCGTTTCGTGGAATCATTGGCGTCACCCTCCGTTTCATCCGCCAGGTCTCTCAGTGTCGATTATTTTACGTAGACCTTGTCCGCTAAAAACCAGATTACTGAGATCCAATTCGCCGTTCACGCGCGATGGGTCCATTATTGGTCCATCACCAACGTCATGGGCCAAGCCAAAAATGTGCCCTATCTCATGAAGTGGGGTGAGCGCCGCAAGCTGAGCGTCCGTTCGCACAAAAGCAGGTCCGCCATCCGCGACCCGATCGCGAATACTTTCGCGGAATACAAACGACGCGGTGCGAAATGTCAAGCCAGATGCGGTGTCATTTTTCCATCGGCCGTCGTCACCCAAGATCGGATGATCGCCGTCTCTGGGAAGCGGACCTTGATATGCGCCGAAAACATAAACCGTCCAGAAATCACGTTCGGGTTCCGACTGCCGATGATTGCGGAGAATGTTGCGCAGGGTTTCCCCAAGGCTGCCCGCGCCCATGTTTTCCAAATTCTGTCCAACATTTAGCAGGAACGGAATGTCATTCTGATTCACATTGTTAGCATTCCGTGGCGACAAATCACTTTTCGTGTAGTTGACGCCGATGAAGGCAGGAGTAAGTCGACTTTGAAGGAGAGAGAGATCCACCTGCATGTCAGCCGCGGTAACGCCGTGTACGAGGTCGTCGTCAGCGAGATTCTCGAAACTGTGGGCGGTTGCCGGAACTGGGACCGTAAGTGTCAGGCGTGGGGGATCGTTGGCGTTGTTAGCAAGTTCAAAATCGGCAATGTCATACGTACCGATCACGTCGCCACTCGCGTCCTTAAGCGTGATCTTTCCGCCAACAAACTGCTTCTCATGGACAGCGTCAATTGAGGCATTGATCTTGAACGTGTTGCTGACGATTGAACGTGGAATAATCGTGCCGCGCTCAATGACACTGGGACTTGGCTGCTGGGTCAGAACGGGATTAGCCATGCTGTCGTGCTCAATGAACAGCGTTCGAGTGACGGAAAGAATTTTCGTTTTCTGCGCTGCCGGAACGTCCTCGAATTCACTCGAAGCCGAAAGTCGCCACTGCGGCGTCCTGCCGTCGGAAGCAAAACGGATGTTCTCGTCGCTGAGTCCGCGGCCGCCAATTGCTATAGCGATGAAGTTATTGGTGGGGTTTGTTTTATAGATTTCCACCAGTAGATCGACGTACGGTTTGCCCATTGCGTTAGTCGGAGTTGACTTGCGAAAAATCGCATCAGCCGCGTGCCCGCGCGAGGTTATTCCAACTAGACGCCCCTCGCCACCGAGCTTCGCGAATCTCGCGCCCGGTGCTGGACCTAAGCCGAGGTTGTCATTTGGTTCCGTGATACCATTTGGATCAAACGCAGGATCAGAAGAATAATGATCAGGATCAAGAATGATCACTTGAGCATGGTAAATGTCTACGGGAGCATCTAACGTTACGCGAAGTGTGACGGTTGAATACAATTTGCTCCATCGCTCCCATCCCGGTAGCCTGTCCACTTCTTCGCGTTGTCCCGGAAGCCGTTTTTCAGGAGAGATAGCGTCGCCGCCCCCGTATTCGGCCGGCACCGAATTCTCACGAAAATTTGTGCCTTGGCCGAGCGGGGTGCCGATCCATTCGATGTGGACTTGTGGCGCAGCTCTTAGGGCGACGATGTCGCTGTTTTGCCAAAGAAGTGGATTCGCGGGTGGTGGGCTGGCTGCACTAAACAGCTTCAAGGTCGCCGTGACTGACGTGCTCTGCGATGGCGGGTCCGACAAGCCCGGGAGGCCTTGAATGGAGAGATTCAACACGCTGTCAACGCTGGAA
Source organism: Pirellulaceae bacterium (assembly GCA_041744735.1). Lineage (GTDB taxonomy): Bacteria > Planctomycetota > Planctomycetia > Pirellulales > Pirellulaceae > JBGTKH01. The sequence continues at coordinate 10,050 of JBGTKH010000058.1, forward strand.
ATGGCATAGTCGGTGAAGGGATCCAACGGGACGCTGCCCTGCCACAATTGAATTTTGGTGTTGTCGTAAGCGAAGCTGACGAACGGCCTGGCGGCGGCGCTGCCACTCAATTGGATGGCATTGGATATGTCCACGACATACGGCGCGAACAATGCGCTGTCATTTGTAATCGTGATGAACTTGCCGGGCTCGAATTCCTCAATCGAGTCCTCCTCGGGCGTACGATCAGGATGTCCTTGCGGGTTGTTGTTATCACTGTCTACGTCGGCATCGATGCCCACGATCGAGGTGTTGACCGCGTCGGTGTGTTCGGGCGAAGAAGCTGTCGCGTTTGCGCCCAGTGGATTGAGCTTGACGGAGATTTGGTCGCCCCCGATGGCCGCGGACGGCCGCAGGCCTTCCACGTACAGCGTGATGAAGAACTGTTCGTCGTTGCCGCCAAGGGATGAGAAATCGTTAAGTCGATAAGCCTGGCCCGGCGCTACGAATTGGCCGCCCGCCAGCCGATCTTGTTTGTTGCGAATGCCGTCACCATCGGACGTCCAGATGCGCATTTGACCCGTGGGCAGGTCGTAGAGCTCTTCGGCGTGCGTGTCGTACGTGGGACCTGCGCGGCCGATAAGT
>JBGTKH010000059.1:0-5608 GCA_041744735.1 Pirellulaceae bacterium
GTTACCGGCCGCAGGTCGTTCTTGTCCAGCGAGATCGAACGACTCAAGCGGGACATCGGTGAACGCAAAACGGAGATCGCTGAATTGGATGGGCAGCGTGCCCAACGCCTTGAAGTTCTCAAAACTCACGGGGCTTTGGCTGAGTATTCGCGACTTCAGACGCTACACCAGGAAGCCATGTCTAGATTAGCTGTAATACGCCAACAGATCACGGAGTTGCGGGACCTTGAAGAAGGTCAAAGTCAACTCAAAATCGAACTTGAAACTCTTCGGCAAACGACTCGCCGCGACCTCGACGAGCGAGCCACGGCAAGGGAAATGGCGATTTCGCTTTTCAATTCGAATTCACAATCGCTCTACGAGGCTCCGGGTAGCCTGATCATTGACGTGGAAAAGGGTGGCTACAAGTTTGCCGTGGAAATCGAGCGCGCCGGGGCGACGGGTATCGAGAACATGAAAGTCTTTTGCTACGACCTGACACTCATGCAACTCTGGGCGAATCGTCCCCACACGCCTGGCCTGTTAATTCACGACAGTCCTATGTTTCACGGTGTCGATGAACGACAAAAGGTACTCGCTTGGTCACGTGCCTGCTCCGAAGCTGAACGTCTTGGATTTCAATACATTTGCATGGTCAACACCGACGAAATTCCATCTCCGGCAGTGATGGGTGAGTTCGACTTGCGTCGTCCGGAATATGAGCGCATCGTCCTAACAGATCGACCAGATGGATGCTTACTCGGTTTCCGTTTTTGAGCAACCGCGTGTCCTGTCGCGTCCAGGCTCTGCGGGGCAAGGCATTGCAGCAGAAATGTCACAGCCGGCAATTGGTGATGCGGGTTTCCAGGATCGCGGAGGCGCCGAGGGCTTCTAGCTGTTCCATGACTTCGATGACTTCGCTGCGGCGGACCATGACGCGGACGGCGCACCAGGCGGGGTCTTCTAGGGCGTTGACGGTGGGCGAGTTGAAGCCGGGGGTGATTTGTTCGGCGTCGGCCAGTTTGGTGCGCGGGATGTTGTATTCCAGCAGCGAGTAGCTGCGGGCGATCACCACGCCCTCCAGCCGCCGCACGACGCGGTCGGCCGTTTCGGGGTGACGGCATTGGCGGTTTTGGATCAGCACCGTTTCGTAGCGGCCGATCTCGTCCAGAATCCGCAAGCGGTTGGCGGCCAGCGTGCTGCCGGTTTCGACCAGATCGACGATCGCATCGGCTACGCCCAGCGCGATCATGATCTCGACCGAGCCGGACAGGTTGACCAGATGCACGTTGGCCTCGTGCTGCTGCAGAAATTTTTCGGTGACTCGCGGAAAGCTGGTGGCCACGCGCGAGCGCGGGCGAACAGGCTGCGGTCCTGGCGGCGAAAGCTCAGGCCGGCTTGAGACAACAACTCTTCGGCCTGTTCGGCCAAGCGGCCTTTGCTGGGAACTCCGATGCGAAAGTTAGTCATTTTTGATTTTTGATTTGCGATTTTCGATTTAGTTAGTGCTCGCGAGCGGCTTTTTCATCGAGGCCGGAGATGCCGAAGCGGCGGGCTAGTTCGGCTTCGACCTCGCTGAACTTTACGTCGCGATGGCCGAGCATGACCAGCAGATGGTAAATCAAATCGGCCGCTTCGTGGACCAGATGCTGCCGCTGCTCGTCGCCAGCATCGGCCGAGCGCGCGGCATCGACCACTTCGGCCGCTTCTTCCATGATCTTCTGCCCGATCTTCTCCGCGCCGCCAGCGAACAGCGACGTCGTATAAGACCGCGGCGGCGGGTTCGCCTTGCGGTCTTCGATCACGGCCATCAAGCGGGCTAACACGTTCATCTCAGCAGTCACCAACTCACCCCTGTTGCAAATCGCGGTTCGCTTTCACAATTGTGGAGTGCGGCGACCCGTCGCCGCTTTAACTTTGGAGTGCGGCGACTCGTCGCCGCTTTAGGATTTTTGGAGGGCGTTATCAACCGCGTAGCCGAAGTTGTGAAACTTCGCAATTCTCACGAATTCCGCTACGAAATCGAAAGCTCCGAAATTCCGAAAGCGGAGACGAGTCTCCGCACTCCGAAATCGTAGACCGCGATTGGGTTGATGGCAATTGGACAAAGGGAAATGCAATTCACTGACATGACGCACCGCGAAGCAGCGCTGGCCTGTTGGTATTTGACCGGTTCGACGGCGGCGGGCAAGACGGGCGTGGGGTTGGAACTGGCGCGGTTGCTCGACGCCGAGATCATCTCGCTCGACTCGATGGCCATCTATCGCGGGATGGACGTGGGCACGGCCAAGCCGACGGCGGACCAGCGGCGCCAAGCGCCGCATCATTTGCTGGACCTGATCGACCCGCACGAAGAGTTCAGCGTTTCGCAATACGTCGACGCGGCACACGCGGCGATCCGCGACATCCGCGGCCGCGGCCGGCAGGTGCTGTTTGTGGGCGGCACGCCGCTGTATCTGAAAGCCATGCTGCGCGGCATCTTCCAGGGCCCGCCGGCCGACTGGACGTTTCGCGAGCAAGTGGAAGAGGAAGTGCGCGACGTGGGCTTAGCGGCGCTGCACGAGCGGCTGCGACAGGTCGATCCGCTGTCGGCCGCCAAATTGCACCCCAACGACAAACGCCGCATCATCCGCGCGCTGGAAGTTTACAAACTGACGGGCCAGCCGATCAGCCACTTGCAAACGCAGTTTGACGAAGGCACGCCAGCCGAGCGCTGCAAAGTGTTCGTGCTCCAGTGGCCGCGCGACGTGCTGCACCGCCGTATCGACGCCCGTGTTGGTCGCATGTTTGCCTTGGGGCTGGTCCAGGAAGTACAGCGGCTACTTGACCGGCATGGCACGCTCAGCCGCACCGCCGCGCAAGCCGTCGGCTATCGCGAAGTGATCGCTCAACTGCACGGTGAACAAAACCTGACTGAAACCATTGAGCTCGTAAAGTTCCGCACACACCAATTCGCCCGCCGCCAAGAAACCTGGTTCCGCAGCCTCAGCGAATGCCGCCCCGTGCCGCAAGAAGATCACCTTACGCCCCCGGAAGTCGCCAAGAGAATCGCCGCTCTTGGTGGATAGATAGCGTTGAAAAACGGTAGCCGAAGTTGTGAAACTTCGGAATTCTCACGAGTCACCGCGCCACCCGGTACCGACCCACGGGATGTCTTGGCCAACGTCGAGTCGCAAACGCAAGCTTAACTGAGCGGCGTGATGTTGGGTGTGCCGGATGTTGCGTACGTGCACTTCGGCGCGAGAGATTTGCAGCCAATCGAAACCGGGACGTTTGTCGAACGACTCGGACGTTTCCACTGCGATGACCGCGGATGCCTTGTCGCGGCAATGCTGCAGGTAAGTTTTGATGAACGATTTTTCGTAAACCGCCTGCTGCACCACTTCGCGAAGTTCTTCGTAATCGCCAAACATATTGATTGGCGAGCAGTTCTTTGAACGTGTCGAGCACCTAGTCCACCGTTTCCAACTCGTGGTGAAAATGTTTGATTGCTTGAGCCGGATTCAGATTGAAGATGGCTCGGCCGTCGGTTTGCCATTGATTGCCCGCGAGGCGGAAGATGGCGGTGGCGGCGCGGAGGTTGCCGACGTTTTCGTTGTCTTCCATGCCGCCCCCTTCGATCGCCTCGAAGCTGATCGTGACGCCGACCAAGGCTCGCAATTCGCCGGTGTGCCGGTCGCGCGCAAACGACACGGCATCTTCGAAGTCGCAATCCACCCACGCTAACCCGCGCGGTTTGCCGCTTTGCGAAGCCAGTGTCAAGAAGCGAGCCTCCAGCCACTCGCGCTGCCGATGAAACATCTCGCGAGCCAGCGCGATTTGCGCCGGGCCGAATCCCGTTCGTCTTCCCCAAAGAACTGCCGCAGCAATCACCGCCACGACCGCCACGCCGATTGTCACCACCGCCGCCGCAACCCACCATGAACCGGGCATGTTCAAACACTCCGTCGCTTCAACAGAAAGAAGCCTTGCCGATTTGACTCGCCGAACCGCTGGCTGCTATTTTATTCTCCCCGCCCCCGGTTGGGCAACTAGATGTCACACCGTTGCGGCACCCGGTAGCATGAAATAGACTTTCGCACGTCTGTCAGAGGTTCTTCTACATTCAGCGGTACAAAACTGCGCATTTGCGTCGTATGTAAGGAAACCTCAGTTTTCAGCCGCTCGAGGCAAGACATGCCGATTGAAACCAATTGTACCGGATGCGGCCAGCGGATGCGGGTAGCGGACGAGCACGCGGGGAAGCCAGCCCGTTGCCCGGTCTGCAATACCATTACGTTGATACCGGCCCGCGGGCAAGCGAGCCAGACATTGCCGCTCCCCACAGGCGGCGGGATGCCGGCGGATGAACCCACATGGTCGATGCAGACGCCCGAAGGCCAGATTTACGGCCCAGTGTCGAAAGCCGAATTAGACGGCTGGGTGTCGCAGGGCCGCGTGACCGCCGACTGCCAGTTGAAATCCGCCGGAGCCGCCACTTGGCAGCCGGCCGAAGACATCTATCCTTCGCTGCGTCCAGTGGCTCAATCCAGCGGCCCGCAACGGTCGCCGGCCGGTTCGCCTTTCGGCTCCTCAGGCTCGACAAGCTCGTATGCATCGTCCGCCTATGTCACTCCGCACCGCGGCGCATTGATTTTCGTGTTGGGCCTGTTGGGGTGGGTCGTCACGTGTCCCATCCTTGCTATCATGGCCTGGGTAATGGGAAGCGCCGACTTGCGCGAGATGCGCTCCGGGCGGATGGACCCGGCGGGCATGGGACTCACGCAAGCCGGGCAGGTCCTCGGGATGATCTATTCGATGCTGTGGATTCTGGTCTTCCTGTTGTTCCTGTTCATAATCTTGATCGGTGTGGCGGCCGGCGCCGTGACTTAGACGAATGCCCGTTGAATTGATCTGTAAAGGTTGCGCACAAAAGCTGCGCGTGGCGGAGTCGGATGCGGGCAAGACGGCCCGCTGCCCCAAGTGCCGAACCGTGTTCACGGTGCCGGCGGCAAGTGAATCGCGCTGGAATTCAACCGGCGAGAGCAATATCGCCGCGCCGCCGGATCAATGGTATTTGAAAACCGACGACGGCCGTTCGTACGGGCCGGTCACCAAAGCCGTGCTCGACTCATGGGTTGCCGAAGGCCGCGTGACCGAGCAATCGCAGTTGCGCCGGGAAAACGATTCGCAATGGCAATCCGCCCCTCAGGTCTATCCGCAACTGCGCACGTCCGGCCCGCGCATGCCGGCGCAGAACCCGTTCGCCGACAATGCCGGTGGCTATCAATCCAATCCGTATCTCTCGCCCGGCACCGCACAGGGTTATGGATCGGCTGGATACGGTCCCACGCGCTACGTGCAGCCGCATCGGGGCGGATTGGTGCTGGCCCTGGCGTTGCTGGGAATCTTCTTCTGTTCGCCGCTGTCCATCGCCGCGTGGATCATGGGTGCTATGGACCTGCGCGAAATCCGCGCGGGCCGGATGGATCGCGGCGGTTACGGCTTGACGATGGCCGGGATGGTTATCGGAATCATCTGGACCGCGCTGATGGGGCTGTTCTTCGCGGCTGCAATACTTGGAAATCTGTAGCAGCCAGGAAACGAAAGGACATCGCCGCGTGCCCATTCTCGGTGCTCACATGTCGAT
>JBGTKH010000060.1:0-10561 GCA_041744735.1 Pirellulaceae bacterium
CCGCCACGCCAGCGCCGACACCAACAGCACCGGCTGCGCCGGCAACGCCGCCAGTACCAGCACCCGTTGCGCCTCCGGCTGCGCCAGCGGGACAATCATAATTCGTTTGACCGCGAACCAGCGCGGATAAGCGACTAAGCATGCGGGCCGAAGATTCAGGGGAATGAGACAAGTTGAGGAGTGGAAGAGATGAAAAAATTCAAAATTAATTTCGGCGAAGGCGGGATCAAAGGCTTCTTCGTCCGGCACGTTGAAAAGGTCGTGTTATTGATCGCCGTGATGATGGTCGGAGTGCTGTTTGCCGCCGGATATCAGGTTGAGAGCATCGAGGAAACCAAGACTCCGGCTTCCTTGCTGGCGCGCGTCGAAAATGCACGCGGCCACATCGAGAAAAATACCTGGGACGTGCTGCGTGAGGTTCGCACTCCAGCCAATGACTACCCCCAGCGCGTCGAGAAGAATTTAACCGCCACCGATTGGGCCGTGTACCCCATGCCCATGCCGTTCAAGAAGCCAGAAATTCCCCCTGTTAGGAAACGGGATGATCCACAAATCTATCCACCCATCAAGTTAGAGGCGAAAGGCACCTATGGGCCGGTCGCGATGGTGCCGCAAACGGGCGACATCGATCGATTGATAACGCTTCCCCCGGCGACAGTCAAGGCGACCGCTACCGCCGCATCGCCAACCAGATCTACGACGACGTCGCGCCGAGGTAATGGCGAAGGCTTGCCCGGATATCCATCGCTGATTCCCGGTGTTCAAGAAGGACCGTCCTACGAAAGTGGCTTGCCCGGCATGACGGGCGGGAGCGTCGCAGGCCAGCCGCGGCAACTTACACCGGAGCAGTTAGCCGAGTTGACGGGCGATTATCAGGCCCAAAGCGGCGTGATCGCCAAAGGCCACTATGTTGTGTCCCTGACAGCCGTTGTGCCGTACGAATTGCAATTCGAGGAGTATCAGCGGACCTTGGCCGATTCGCGGTCCTACGATCCGGCGCGCGACTTTCCCAGTTACATCTTCTACTATGTCGAGCGCGCGGATGTCCCAGCCGACCCCAACGCTCCGCTCGTTTGGAAAAGGATTTCGCATTACAACGACGCCATGAGAGTTGCGAACACTTGGGCGGGCACACCGCCGCCATACGCTGACCCGGCGACCATCGACCCAGTGCTCACGATGCCAGTGCCTCCGATTCTCATGAAGAAACTAGAGAAGTTCGCCTTGCACAGCGAAATCCGCGCCGCGGTGACTGACAGCACGACAATTCCGGGTGAGGAGCCCGGTACAGAGGATGGCACGCCCGGCGACACGCCGGCCGACGTGCCGTTTGCCGCTGGACCTAGTGTTCCCGGCGGGCCGGGCATGGAAGGCGAAGGCGGCCGCATGCCGTACCAGCCGCGCGGCCAAGGAATGCCTCCGGGAGTATATGGTGAGGGCGGTTACGGAGAGGGTGGATACGGTGCTGAGGGCTCGATGGGTATGGATCCAACCGCGCTGCCTAAATATAAGCTGTTCCGCTTCTTTGATATGACTGCTCAGTGGGGCAAGTCGTATCGCTATCGCGTCCAGTTGCTGCTCAATGATCCCAATCGGGCGCGAGACCCGAAAATGGACCCCTCGCCGCTGACGCTCAGCGACGAAGTCCTGGCGCGAGTAAAACAATTGAACGCATCGGACCCGATGCGCAAGTCGTTCTGGCGTGAAACAGAATGGAGCGAGCCGAGCGATGTGATTACGTTGCCGAGTCTGCCCCAAAAAATGTTGGCCGGCAGCGTAAAGGCCCCCTCGGAAATGCAGCTTCCGCTTGCCGGAACGATGTACAAGTTCCAGAAAAGTGGTAGCGAGCCAACCGCCACGGTGCTATCGGTGATCTGGGACAAGGACTTGGCGATCGAGGTGCCCGGTGAGTTGGAGGTTAGCCGTGCATCAGTGCTGAACTTTACGAAGAGCGCCGACGTATTGCACCCGGTGTCGCTGGAGTTGAAAGCACTGGACAACTACACCTTTACCACCGATGCCACCGTGGTCGACATCCGCGGCGGCGACGTGTTGCCCGGCGGTGATCGAAAGAATCCGTTGACCGCTCCGGGCGAGATTCTCATTCTGGATCGTTCCGGCAACTTGCAGGCCCATAACGAAATCGATGAGGTCTCCGATTACCGTAAGTCGCTACTCATTGCCGAAACACCGCCCGCGGCCGCATCGGCAATACCCGGCGAGGAAAACATCTACGGCGGTGAGGATATCTACGGCGGTGAGGGTGGCAGACGTCCCGGCCCGCTGCGCGGCGGCGGAAGGAACTAGTGCCTTGTCCACGCTTAATTTTCGGGTCGGGAAACGCGATTTTGTCGACAAACTTCAATCGGCGAACAGCATCGAACCCGAACGTTTAGCGTGGACAAGGCACTAGTGAAGTTCAGCGTGATCCTTTGTCAAAACTAAAAAGTGGGGCAAGCATCCTGCTTGCCAACTCGATTTCCACGAGTAACCGCAAGCTGGAAGCTTACGCCACGTAACCTGCCGACCCTAAGATTAAACGTTGACAAAGCACTAGCCCGTAAAAAACGCGGCAAATTCACGCCCGCCTCTCCAAACTGCTCTTGACCACGTCCGGCGCTGCCGGTATTTATCCCGCTCTCTTCTGCCAATATTCCCTGTCAACGTTTGTCGGAACGCAACGACGGTGTTGAGGCGGGCGAGTTTGGCCGCGATTTGTTTTGCCGATTCGTCAGATGCGAGTTCTCGCGACACGCCGGCAAAACGGGGCGGACGGGCTCGCCAAATCCGAGAGTTCAGTGCCGTCTGATTTCCGCCGAACCAGTGGGTTATGTGATTCACGAAGAAGGAGAATCGCTTTGTTCGCGACAGCGCACCTGCCCGCCGTTTGCCTGGCCTTGGGCCTGACATTGTCCGCCTCTCTGGCAATCGCCGGGCCACACCCGTTCATCAGTGGCAGCTTGGCGAGTGCGGCCGCGGCCGGACAGTCCACTTCCAGCGTTGAGAACGAACGACGCCGCGAAGCCGATCGTTGGCTGCAGCAAGCGCGGCAGTCGATGCAAGAAGGCAAACTTTCGCAGGCCGAGTACTTCATCGAGCGCGCCGAAAGCACCGGCGCCAATTTTGAGGGCGTGTTCGCGCGCTTCCAAGATTCGCCCGAGAAGGCGCGCAAGGACCTGGACACGATACGTGCCTCGCAGCCGAGTGGTTCGGTGCCGCCGAGCAATCGCTTCGAGGCCGCGCCGCTCGACGTACCGCAACGTACCACACAGCCCCGTTCGCCAGCGCCGGCCACCGGCGCCGCGCGGGAGTTCGCGCTCGACTCGCTGACCGACGACACGAAGGCCAAGGCTAAATCGTATGTCGAACGAGGCCGCGCGGCATTGCAGCAAGGCGATACTGTCGGAGCCACCGCTTGGTATCAAAAAGCGAACTCGCTGAACGCGAAGTTCGGTCCCGAGGAATACTCACCAAACAAACTGGCTGCGGACTTGCAACGCGCGGGCGTCGAAGCTTCACGTTTGTCGTCGGCCGGCAGTGCCCCCGCGTCGCCGCTGCAGCTCAACCCGAACGATTTCAATGCGGCGCAAGATAACCAGATTCCGTCGGTTGTTTCATCGGCCGTGGATGGCGGGCGCGGCAGTCGCTTTGAAGGCGGAGCGATTAACAGTCCCTATGAAGTCGAACCCTCCGACAATCGCTTGAACCGGCAGTTTGCCCCTGGCGGCCAGTACACTCCGGCCGTTCCGTCCGGCTATGCGGAACAATTCGGCGCGGTGCCCAGCCGGCTGCCGAGCGTTCCCGAACAGCAGGCGGCTCGCAGTGACGCTGGTCGCAAAGACGAAGCCGTGCAGTTGATGACGCAAGCTCGCAGACGGTTGGACCGCGGCGACGTGGCGGCCGCGTATCAGTTGACTCAGCAGGCCGAAAGTTTGCGAGTGCCCGACACGGCATACGGTCCCGACGAACCTCGCCCCGGGCTGTTGATGCTGGAAATCGAGAAGGCCATGAATCGCCGCGAGTTTGCGGTCAATCCGGCAAACAACTTTGAACCGGCGCAAGGTTTCGATCCATCTGCCATGCCACAGCGTTACCCGGTTTCGCAAGGAGTTTACGATCCCAGCAAAGATCGCACGCGCACGATTCCGGCCGCCGCCTATCAGCCGACGCCGGCCGTCGGTCCGCCAGCCGTGCAGAGTCAAGAAAACAATCCCGGCCGGCAGTTGTTCGAGTCCGGCATTCAGGCGCTCGAGAAGGGCGACACGCCGCAAGCCCTCAAACATTTCCGCGAAGCATGGCAGTACGAAGGACAATTCGACCCGCAGACCCGTCAGCAGCTTCAGGATTTGTTAGTGCAACTACGCGACGTTCCGGCCCGGCCCATCCCGGCGGCACCCGCCGGTTCCTCGCCGCTCGAAGCCATCGGCTCTCGGCAACAAATCCTGCAGGAGAAACTATTCCGCGAGATTACCAACGAACGCTCGGCCGCGGAGAAGATGCAGGCCAGCGACCCGCTCGGTGCGCTGCAGCGGCTGCAAAAGCTGCGCGAGCGAGTGGCCGAGGCGGAACTCGATCCGGCCGCGCGCAAACAACTGTTGACGCTGGTCGACCGCAGCTTAAACGACATGTCGCGATACGTCGAGGATCACCGGCCGCAGATCGAACTGGACCAGCGAAACCGTGAGATCCTAGACTCCATCGACCGCGACCGCCGCATGAAAGTCGAAGTGCAAGGGAAGCTGGCCGAGTTGGTGGAACAATTTAATACGCTCATGGAAGAACAGCGCTACGCCGAAGCGGAAGTGCTGACCAAACAAGCCCGTGAATTGGACGGCAATTCCGAAATCGTCCAAATGATGGTCTGGAAGAGCCGCTTCGTCAAGCAGATTCAAGAGCAGATGTGGATCAAAGAGCGCAAGGAAGCCGGATTGTTGGGGGCCTTGGGTTCGGCCGATGAGTCGGCCATTCCAATGGACGATCGCCACCCATATCAATTCCCCGATCCAAGGACCTGGAATGATTTGACGATCACTCGCAAACAGTGGCTGATGAACGAACGCTCGCGCTTGTCGCCGGCGGAAATGGAGATTCAGCAATCCTTGAAAACGAAAATTGACGTCCGCTTTACGGACCGTTCGCTGGTTGAAGTGATGAAGCAGCTTGGCGATCTGGCCGGGGTGAATATTTACCTCGACCCTCAGGGCCTGCATGCCGAGGGCGTTACCACCGACACGCCGGTAACGATCAACCTCACGCAGCCGATCTCGCTGCAAAGTGCGTTGAATCTGATTTTGGAGCCGCTGCGGCTGAGCTATGTGATTCAAAACGAAGTGCTGCGCGTGACGAGCGAACAGACGCGGGACTCCAGCGTCTACGCCAAAGTCTATAGCGTCGCCGACCTGGTGATCCCGATTCCGAACTTCCTGCCCAGCTACTCGGCCGGTTTGCCCGGCGCGATCCAATCGGCACATCGGGCGCTTGGTTACGGCGGCGCCGTGCCCGTTGCCGGCGCGGGGCCGCTAACGTTAGCCGGCGACGCCAACGTCGCTGGCAATCCCAGCGGTTCGGCGCTGGCACAGATCATGGGCGCCAACGGTATGATGCCGATGTCGCGATCGAATCAATCCTCGGGGCTCGGTCCCGGCGGAATGGGCGGCGGACCGCAAGCTGATTTTGATTCGTTGATCGAGCTGCTCACGACGACCATCTCGCCGCAAAGTTGGGACGACGTGGGCGGACCGGGTTCCGTCTCGGGCTTCGAAACGAACCTCAGCTTGGTTGTCAGCCAAACCCAGGAAGTCCACGAACAGATCGCCGACTTGTTGGAGCAACTACGCCGGCTGCAAGACTTGCAGGTCACGATCGAAGTTCGGTTCATCACGCTCAACGACAACTTCTTTGAGCGGATCGGCATCGACTTTGACTTTGACATCGACGACAACACGGGACTCAATAACCTCGCGCCCGTATTTCCCGACGACACGGGCCCGAGCGTTTCGTTTGGTCTGGATGCCGGGGGCAATCCGACAGGCGATCTGGATTTGAGCTTCAACCAAGGCAGCTTCCAATCCGCGGTGCCGCAATTCGGTGGTTTCGACGCCGCCACGGCCGCCAACTTCGGCTTTGCGATCTTGAGCGACATCGAAGTCTTCTTCCTGCTCCAGGCCTCGCAAGGCGACCAGCGAACCAACATTTTGCAGGCGCCCAAAGTGACGCTGTTCAACGGGCAAAGTGCCACGTTCTCCGATACGTCGCAAACGCCGTTCGTGACCAGCATCATTCCGGTGGTCGGCGACTTTGCGGCGGCCCATCAGCCGGTGATCGTCGTGCTCAGCGAAGGGACGTCGATGAGCGTACAGGCGGTGATCTCGCAAGACCGCCGCTTCGTCCGACTAACGCTAGTGCCCTTCTTCAGCAAGATCGGCGAAGTGAAGGAGTTTACGTTCAACGGCAAAACGACGACCAACACGGGCAGCGCCGTCGTCGATCCCACGAACCCCAACAAGCTCGTTAAAAACGGCGCCCAAACGATCACCGAAGGAACGACGGTGCAGTTGCCCACCTTCTCGTTTACCACGGTGACCACGACGGTCAGCGTGCCCGACGGCGGAACGGTGCTGCTGGGCGGCATCAAACGGTTGCGCGAAGGCCGCAACGAACGTGGCATCCCGATGCTCAGTAAGGTGCCGTACGTCAATCGCCTCTTCAAGAACGTCGGCATCGGCCGCGAAACGCAGAGCCTGATGATGATGGTCACGCCGCGCATCATCATTCAGGAAGAAGAGGAAGAGAAGACCGTCGGCCGGCCGCTGCAGTAATGGACGCGAGAGTCTGGACCGTCATCGCCGGACTGTTGGGCGCCGCGGCTGTGGGACTCGGAGCCTTTCACGCGCACGGCCTAGAAAGGATGCTCGTTAAGCGCGGCGACACGCCGGTCAAGGTTGTCAAGCGCATGCACGATTGCGACGTGGCGGTGCGTTATCAGATGAATCACGCCCTGGCTCTGCTGGCGATCGGTATTCTGGCGACGCGGCAACCAAACATCCTGCTCACAATAGCCGCCGCGCTGCTGTTACTCGGCGTTCTCTTATTCTCCGGCGGACTCTACCTGATCGTTTTTGCCGACAACATCGTCCACTGGGCCATCATCCCCAGCGGCGGCCTGCTGATGATCGGCGGTTGGACCGTGTTGACTCTTTCGGCGATTCGTCGGAAGACGAGCCGAACTGAATGACAACAGCTACGCTTGGGCGATTGTGTTGGTTGACACGTCGCCGTAGCTCGCGGCCGTCATCCGGCGCTCATTAATCCAATCCGTCGATTGATCACGCGTTTTCGACACGATATCATGAGATGAACGGAGCAGGGAGCCGTAGCATGAGGCACGGTGGATACCACAAGAAAATCGCGGCTCGCAAATGCCACGGGGACGTTTGCGAGCCGCTTGGATGTCAATCACACGGCAACCAACTCTTCGACCTGCTTGGCCAGCCGCTTGCGAGCCACGTGCAGACGCCGCTTGATCGTGCCCAGCGGCGCGTCGAACTGGTCGCTCATCTCCAGCAGCGTCTGACCCTTGACGTAGAACGCCACCAGCGTGTCGCGGTCCAGCTTCCGCAGCCGCCGCAGTCCGGCGCGCAGTTGTACTTTCCGCTCGCCGTCCAGCACCAGCATTAACGGCGTCTGGTTCTCAACGCACGCGGCGTCGAGCGTCTCCGACTCGACCGGCAGGTCCGGGCCGCGGCGCACGATGCGGTTGATGGCCATGCGGTGCGTGATCGACCGTAGCCAACCGCCGAAGCACTCCGGCTGCCGCAACTGGCCGATCTTTTCCAGGGCCTTCACGAACACGTCCTGGCACAGTTCCTGCGCGTCGGCGTAGCCGCCCAACCGGCGCAGCGCGATCGCGAATACGTGCCGCTCGTAGCGCTCGAACAGCTCGCCGAACGCCGCGCGATCTCCGTCCTGAGCCGCGAGCACCAACTCACTGACGCGGATCTTGTCCGTCTCGTTGAACGTTACAGTAGCCATGATTCACTCTCTGACTAAAACCGGGGGCGTATTCCATCACTGACGAAAAACAGAGTGCCGGCAGCGACGAGCAGGGGTCCGACAGCATTGGGCTGTCAGCCGCTCGGCTGGGCGTCCGCGGTTGGCTTTCGCGATAGTCGGCTGATTCCGAAGGATCTGCCTAGGCTATCGCTGTGTGCCTTAGCGACTCGTGAAGTCGCTGCGGACGCCAGCACCGATGCGGCGCTTGTGCGGCCGAACAACTGGGTTCGTGCCGCAAGGCCGCGCCTGCCAGCATCGGCTGCAAGCGGGATTTCCCGCTCGTAAATCCAGCCGCTGATGCCGGTAAGGCTCGTCTGGTATAGAGGCGCAGCGAGCAGGTACCGAGGACGCGCACTTCACCCATGCCGGCCACATTGACGCGATCTTGGCGATCACGGACCAAATTGCGGATCATGTTGGCATTGATAAAGTTACGCATTGCATCCTCCCCTGCACGTATACGCACAGTCAGAGAGTAACGTAGAGAAAAACAACTAATTCCAATCCTACCACCGAAACCGAGGCGAAACAAGCTCCGCGGGGCGGCGAACCCCGGCCGCTGTCACTGGCCACAACAGTTTCGTCAGGACGCAGCAGTAAGACGATACATCGGCGAATTGGTTCGCGCGGTATCCGAAAAAATTGACTCGGCCGAGTTTTTACGATCCGAACAGCTCCGCTTCCAACTCTTCCGCACGCTGGCGAAGCGCGTCGAGCGACAGCGCTTTCAACTCGTCCGTCGGCGTCAACGGCCGCTTCAAGCGTCGCTGGCAGATATGAATTTGTCCAATGAACTCGCCCATTTCAAGTCCCATCGCACGTCCTTGCTGGAGTCCTTGTTCAAGTCCTTGTTCAATTCCTTGCTCAATTCCTTGCTCAATTCCTTGCTCAAGTCCTTGCTCAATTCCTTGCTCAAGTCCTTGCTCGGTCGCGTCCTCGAGCAAACTCATCTGATCGCGAACCGCTTTGAGTCGTGCTTCGTATCGTTCTCTTTCCACTTCGTCTTGTGTCAACATTTCATACTCCTTGATGGCACGTTGGATCGCCGGTTCCTGTAATGCATCAGGCAATTGATCGGAATCCATTCTCTCGGCATGTTTGAAAAAGTACAGCCACTTGTCCAACGGATCGGCTAATTCATCCGGCGTTCGGCGAAACTTAGGCAATTCGAGTAAGTGAACTTGAATCTGCTCGGAAAAACAAATGCTGTGCTCGGCGTTGACCAAACTGAACGCCAAGTGGTACTCATCCACCGTCGGAAACAGCGTCTGGTTGAGCAAACAGATGCTGATGACCGGCCGGAGCGTCGCATAGCTGTCGCCCTCGCAAAGCTGTTGTCGATACAGTCCCGCCCAGTAGTACAGTATACGGCTGCGGAAGTGTCGCGGCAAAAGGATCTGCATCTCGACGTTTACCAGCCGCCCAAGCTGGTCTCGCGCTTTGATGTCCAAAACGGTCAGTTTATCTTCGGCAAAATCACGTTCACTAAATGGGTTCAGAATTTCAACGTCCGTAATCGGCACTTCCGGCTTGATGACCGCGTTGATCAGATGAATGAGGATCTCTGCGTTTCGTTCGTCGCCGAAGACACGCTTGAACGCATAGTCGACTTTGGGATCGATGCCAAGAATCATCGCCGCTGCCCGTCATCCGAAGATATTCGAACTCGCCCCGCTCTCGTGAAACCGGAATATGTGTTCCACATTGCCGCGGAGCACTTGGCGGCCCAGTGCTACGGCTTGCTCTTCGCTCCAGCCGCGGTCGATCACGAACCGTTCGGCAAGTATCTTAGCCAGAATCCGCTTGTACATGTTGAATTTCGGCAGCGCGAATTCCAACTTGTACATGTCGCTGTAGTAGCCGATCTGCTTGGTGCGCGGCACCGCTTCCAGCCGAGCGGCCGCGTCGTGCTCGATGAACGTGGGTGTGTTCGAGTACCACCAGTGTCCGTTGGTGACCACGTTCGGGAAGATCCAGGCATAGCTGGTCAGTTCCTGGTTCGTCACACTGGCCAGCACGGAGATTGGAAACGTGACCTGCGGGAATGCGTTGAACAATTCCTTGTACTGAATCAGCGACACACGGCTGTCGTACAAATCGCGGCCTTGGTACACGCCGTCTTCGTACACGCCGCGGTTGACGCCGATCATCAAATCGAACGGCAAGTGAAATTCGGCACAGTACTCGGCCAGCGTCCAGAAGACGAAGTTGGCCACCGCGCGGCGCTGCGTGGCGTCGGACCGCAACTCTTTCGAGCACACGTCGCTGATCGCCGTGTCGGCTCGTCCGTCGGTAATCTGCGTCGGCTCGAAATCGGGCGGCAGCGAAATCGCGCAGGCCCGCGCGTTGTGTTTGACAAAGTGCTCGAACAAACCGCCGATCGCGCTGCGCAGCGAAGCCGCGTCGCTGACCGCCGTGCCCGTCGCCGATTCCAACCGGGCTCGCACTTCCGGCTTGGCCAGATGAAACACCAGGTCGTCGGTTCGCAGGCAGGGGATGTAAACTTTCG
>JBGTKH010000061.1:0-4817 GCA_041744735.1 Pirellulaceae bacterium
TGGCCCAGCGTCAACTGATTCGCGACGCTCCACGCGCACACCAAGTGCAACGCCGATTTCAGCGAACCACGATCGTGCGAACGCCGCGCGGTCTTGCCGTCGATGGCCACCAGTTTCAAGCCCAGATGTTCGTGCCACGACTCCATCCAAGCCGTCAACGCGGCTTGAAACTCCGCCGGCTTCAGCGCACGAAACAGCCGACTGATCGTGTCGTGCGAAGGAATGCCGTGGGGCAGCCGCAACCATTGTTTCAACCACGCGTGTTTCTGCTGACCGAACTCTTCGATGTCTTCCCAGCCCTCGGCCCCAGCGATGACCGCCAAGACCGACAACGCCAAAATATCACTCAGCAAATGCCGCTTCGTGCACTCGATCCGAGGATCCACCACTTCCGCAAAACACTCGATCAACGCCAGACGTCGCTTCGCCATCGCCAGACCTCCGTGAGAATCAGTTCCTGAAACAACCCACGGAAATCCTTCGCTGCTAGCCTTCACTTCGGCAAGGCCACCGCGAATAATCCTCTCACCCGAGGAAGCGGGACGTGTTGGCTCATACCTGACACGCTTAAAACCGGCGAACCAGATGCAACCTTGGCCTGGGAAGAACGCTAGCAGCGCGTTCGCGCCCACAAGCGCGAGTGCAATGCCAATTTCCAATGGTCTTGCTCCGAAACGAAAACTGACCCGCCTCAGGGTTTCGCTATGTTGTAAAGGGCGATTTTCAGACATGCCATTGGTCAGGCCCTCGACTGTCAACGGGCGATTTGTTTCTCGCAAATACACGCCCTAGAAACAAGAGGCCCAACACTGGGCACGCGGCGATCCCCGCCCAGCGCACCGGGCCGCCCTCGAATACAATCGCGCCGTTGAAGGCGATGAAGAGCATGTAGGCGTGGATGCTGACACTGAGCAGCCGATGTCGATTCACATAGCTCTCAGCGGCAATCCACCACCACGCGGCGTCGGCAGTCCAGACGAGCGTGAAGAGGTAGCTGAAGTAGACGCCCGCGCCGAATTGCCAGCCGATCAGTTCCTCGGTCTGGCGGGCCGTGTCGTCGAAGGCCTGCGCGTGACTCCAGCCGTGATAGTAGTGAAAGGCACAGGCGACATGGGCTAGAAACAGCAGACAGCCCAACGTCCACGTGGCCCTTGCGATCTGTGTCCAGCGGCTGTTTGGCGATGCTCGCACGATGTTGCTGGCCAGCACCGCGACATAGCAGATCAGCGCCAGTCGGATCGTCCAGCGGGTTAACAGTTCGCCGATGTCCATCGTCTCAGTCTGCAGACTTCGCGTTCGCTTTCAATTCTTCAACGAGGGCACGGATGGCGTCAAGCTGTTGGCGGCGCTGTTCGGCTTGCGGGCCGGGTAGCTCGCCGTGGCGAGTGGCTTCGTCATACCGGCGATGTTCCAGTCTGAGTTCCGCGAGGAATCCCTCGATCCTATCGTTGATCTGCTGCTCTAAGCTCCGCCAGGCTTGTTGTTCGCTGCGTCCTTTGCCTTCCGGAGCGTGGCCGGCTTCCAGCAGCTTGACAAAGTGGCGCTGGGCACGCAGGGCGTACAACTGGGCCAAATCGAAATGCCCTTGCTCGTGATCCAGCAGAGCCTTGTCGTCCGGACGCACGTTCCACGATTTGTCGCGCACGACCACCGCAGAAACGTCGACGCGTTCCAGCCGCAACGTGGTGACGCGATTTTGCGTGCTTTTGCCATAGCGGCACTCCCAACGAATGTCCGTTGCACAATAGGCGCGCGGATGAATCCGCAGCGTCGGATCGTCAGGCTTGGCTTCCGCCAAAAAATCTGCCGCCGTCAGTGGTCCTTCGGCATAGCGGCGAACTTGGTTCGCCAACAATGAGTTTGGTTCGTCGGCACGTAAAGACATGTCGACGCCCACAGGCCAATTGCCGAGGCACATAACGATCGTGACCGCCAGCGCCGCCGCACTCCTCTTCTTCATGCTCAATGCACCCACTTCTTTGGAAATCCTTGTAGAGCGGCGCCTTCGGCAGGCTTCCACGTGACAACTTCGTGGATCTGTTTGGCCAGTTCCACGTCGCTGTACGTGACGGCACGCACGCGATGCGTCTGCAACATCACGGTTACCTTGGCGTAGCCGATTTTCAAGTCCGGGTGGTGCCAAGCGGCTTCGGCCAGATAGCCGATCGCTTGCACCAACGCCATCGTGTGAGGCCATCCGGGCGTCGTGTACGTCCGGCGGAGCCACCCTTCGCGGATCTCCCACTCCGGGAGTTGAGCCAACGCTTCCTGCAATTCCGACTCGGTCAAGACATGGTCTTCAGGCATGGCCGGGCTCCTAAAACGGCGGGGGAATCTGCACAATTCGTATTGTATCACAGTGCGAGCTTGCGGATTTGGAGTGCGGCGACTTTCGGATTTGGAGTGCGGAGACTTGTCGCCGCTTTTGGAGTTTGGGACGGGAAGAGTATGCGGCTGAACGCGGCGCCTCGTCCAAAAACTCTTAAAGCGGCGACGAGTCGCCGCACTCCAAGGAAATCCACTAATCCCCCTTCCCCGGCCAGCCGACAGCTTTTACAATTGGCCGTTTGCCAAACTGCCGCGGACCTCCACAGAAGGCCGACTGAAATGCCCAAGCAGAAAACCCACAAGGGAACCAAGAAGCGATTCCGCCTGACGGCGACCGGCAAGGTCAAGCATCGTCAGGCGGGTACCAGCCACTTGGCCGCACGCATGTCGAAGAAGCGCCGCCGCAATTTGCGTGGCACGACGGTGTTGGACAAGTGCATGGTCAAGCAAATTCACCGGGCACTGAACGGGCACAGCAGCTAGTGGTTTGTCGCAGATACATTGGCAGACCGTAGCCGAAGTCGTGAGACTTTGGTTGTTCCAATAACCCCGAACTCTCACGAGTTCGGCTACAGCCTGAAGCAGACCATTGGGTTTGCTCATACGTACCACGCACGTGGGCATCAACACTCCCGACGATGTTTCGGGAGGGCCTGACCGTGCCAGCAACAATGGACCGAAGCCATGAGAACGAGAAAGGGTGCGGCGCGCAACCAAGCCAAGCGCCGTTTGTTTAAGAAAGCGAAAGGCTATACGGGCGGTCGCGGCCGCCTGATCCGCAGCGTGAAGGAAACGCTGGTTCGCGCCGGCGTATTTGCCTTCCGCGATCGCCGGGCACGCAAGCGGGACTTTCGTCGCTTGTGGATTATCCGCATCAACGCCGCCGTTCGCGAGCGGGGTCTGCGGTACAGCGAATTCATCAACGGCCTGAACAAGACCGGCGTCGAGTTGGACCGCAAGACGCTGTCGGAAATGGCGGTCAGCGATCCGGCCGCGTTCGATGCCGTGGTCGCTCAGGTCAAGCAGGCCCTAGCGGCCTGAAGCGAACCGGCTCTCTTCGACACTTGTCACGAGAGATAGGTCTGACACTCGGGCCTATCTCTCTTGTTGTTTGTATCGCAATGTCGCTAAACAGTTTTATCAAGGAACTCGACGACCTTGCCGCCGCCGCCGTTAGCACGCTCGACGCGGCGAGCGATGCAGACGCGCTGGAGGCAGCGCGAGTTGAGTTCCTCGGCGCGAAGAGCGGCAAGCTAAAGGCGGTGCAGAAAGGGCTGGGAAGCATCGAGCCTACTGATAAACCGGTCGCTGGCAAACATTTCAACCAAATCAAGAAATCCATTGAAGACGCGTTTTCCAGGGCGAAGGATCGGATTACTAAGCCTA
This sequence comes from Pirellulaceae bacterium, assembly GCA_041744735.1. Classification (GTDB taxonomy): domain Bacteria; phylum Planctomycetota; class Planctomycetia; order Pirellulales; family Pirellulaceae; genus JBGTKH01. The sequence goes on from JBGTKH010000061.1 coordinate 3,715, forward strand.
GGTATGTAGGTGCTGGAAACTTGGCCGTTCCTGGTGCACGTGTTTCCGGGTTAGGACAAATTTTCGACCCGACAGTGCCCGGCATTAGACTGCGACTCGGTCGCTTGCACCCGATCACGCAAACGATCGAAGAGTTGAAGGACATTATGGGGCGGCTCGGCTTCTCTGTGGCCGATGGTCCGGAAATCGAGGACGAGCGGCACAACTTCGAGGCGCTGAACATCCCGGCCGAACACCCGGCGCGCGATCCGCTCGAAAACTTCTATCTGTCCACTGCGCAGCAAAGCGGCGATCCGATGCTGCTGCGCAGCCAAACCAGCACGGTCCAGATCCGCGTCATGGAAAACACGCCGCCGCCCGTGCGGATCATTTCGCTGGGCCGCGTGTATCGCCCCGACACGGCCGACGCCACGCACTATCCCATGTTCCACCAAATGGAAGGCTTGCTGGTCGACAAGCGCGTGACGATGGCCGATCTGAAGAGCGTGCTGCGACTGTTCGCCAGCAGCTACTTGGGCAAGGACGTACACATCCGCTTCCGCCCGTCGTTCTTCCCGTTCACGGAACCAAGCGTCGAGGTGGACATGAGTTGGAACGACCGCTGGATCGAATTCGGCGGCGCCGGCATGGTCGATCCAAACGTATTGGCTTCGGTCGGCTACGACCCGGAACAAGTCACCGGCTTCGCTTTCGGCCTCGGCGTCGAACGCCTCTGCATGCGCCGCCACGGGATCACCGACATCCGCGAGTTTTACAAAAACGACGTACGCTTTCTGCACCAGTTTTAGCTCACACAGCGCCACGGGCGATTGACCGGCGGCTGGGACGATATAATCATAAGCGGCTATGAAGAAAGCTGCCCAGAAAGCGAAGGTTCATCGGCAAACGGAAGCTCGCAGCGACTACCAAGTCTTTGTCAGCCACGCCACTGCGGATAAGTGGATCGCTCGAATGATCTGCGAGAAGCTCGAACAGCAAGGAGCCGTAACATTCCGCGACGATCGCGACATTAACGACTTTGACCAGTACCTTTCCGAAGTTGCCAAGCGTGTGGCCGCGCACAGCGAGTTAACAAGATGATCAGCCGAAAACCAATCTACGAT
>JBGTKH010000062.1:0-7682 GCA_041744735.1 Pirellulaceae bacterium
AGCGACAACTCGGACGAACTGCGTATTGATATAACTCAGTACTCAGTACACGGTGCCCAGTAAACCGTGTCCAGCATTTGATAGTCGTGGCGATTCAAATACTTAGTCCAAAACAATTGCCTTGTAAGTGCATTATGCGAAGTTTATTTCTCTACGCTGTTGTGTTCGTTCTCGTAGCGAGTTGCGTTTGGTCGCCATCGGGTCATGCCGAGTCGCCGCCGAACATTGTTTGGATTTGGTGCGACAATTTGGCGTATCGCGATTTAAGTTGCTATGGCAGTCCGACGATTCGGACGCCGGTGATCGATCAACTGGCGCGGGACGGCGCGAGGTTCACGCAGTATTACATCGGCCACGTCGTGTGCAGTCCTTCGCGGGCGGCGCTACTGACGGGGCGGCAGCCGTTTCGCAGCGGCATCATCGACGTGCTGAGGCCCGACAGCCCGATCGGCATTCCCGACGACGAGATCACGTTGGGCGAGGCGATGCGCGATGCGGGCTATGCCACGATGGCCATCGGCAAGTGGCATCTGGGCGACCGGCCGCAGTACTTGCCCACGCGGCATGGCTTCGACGGCTATCTCGGTCTTCCGTACAGCATGGACATGTCACCGACGATCCTGATTCGCGATGATCGCATCGTCGCAGAGTTGGCGGGCAGCAAGGTCGAGAACATCACCGAGCGGTACACCGACGAGGCCATCCGCTTCATCACTGTCAGCGTGGACCAGCCGTTCTTCCTTTATTTCTCTCATACTTTGCCCCATCCGCCGATTAATCTGTCTCCGCAGCACCGCACGGACGGACGGCCGATCTACGAAGACGCGATTGAGCACGTCGACCAGCAGACAGGGAAACTGCTTGCTGCGATTGACCGGCTCGGGCTGCGCGACAACACGCTGGTCTTCTTCTCCAGCGACAACGGTCCGATGAGCAACGGCGGCGACACGGGCGGGTTGCGCGGCGGCATTCGTTCGTCGTACGAGGGCGGCGTGCGCGTGCCGTTGATCGCTCGCTGGCCCGGAAAGATTCCTGCCGGCCGCGAGGTCAACACGCCGGCCATTGCTTACGACATTTTCCCGACTCTGGTGCGATTGACCGGCGGACAGTTGGCCAGCGATCGCGCGTACGACGGCCAAGACATCTGGCCGCTGCTGTCCGGCGATGGCGACTTTCAACGACAGCACCCGTTTTACTGGATCTACACCGACAAAGTGACCGCCGTGCGCGACGGCAATTGGAAGTTGCATGTTGGCGACGGCGAGAAGCCGCTGGACAAGCCGGAACTGTACGACGTGAGCCGCGATCCGCGCGAGTCCCGGCCGCTTAACGATCAGCATCCCGACGTTGTGCAGCGTCTGCTAAACCAGATCGACGAATATCAAAAGCAAGTCCCTCCGACCTGGCGGCTGATCTACAACGTCCGCGACAGGGCCAAGCAAAACGGCGGAATCCGGCGCGAGTGAATGACGGGAGAAACGGGGGCGGCCCGCTGCGGATCCCTGCCGCCCAACCTGCCTCGACAGTCTTTCCGCTGAACGATACCTTGGTACACGTCAGACATGCTTGGCCCGCGATGGTTGTAGGGGCGGGACTCGGCAGAAGACAACGCGGGAGTACCGCTATGAAACGCATCGCGATTCTGACTGCCGGGGGCGACACGCCGGCTCTGAACGCCACGATCCACGGCGCAGTGGCGCGGGCCAATCAGTTGAAGGTGGAAGTCTACGGACTCATGCGTGGCTTCGGGTCGCTGTTCGATCCGCGTGTGCCGCACGTGCATTTGAATCCGCTATTCGGCGAGATTCCGGAACTCGATCCGACCAAGGGCGGCACGATTCTCGGTGCGTCGCGCGACTACGTCGACCCCAACGACCACACGACGCTCGACGAAATGTGCGACCGCATGCGGCGGCTGAAAGTCGAAGGACTGATCTGCATCGGCGGCGACGGCACGATGAACGGATTGCAGCCGCTATGCGACCGGCTGCCGACGGTGCTGGCTCCGAAGACCATCGACAACGATCTGGGGCTGAACTATCCGGCCGAAGCCGACCGCTGGCAGCGCTTGCCGACAAACCAGCCGCCGGGCTACCAGTACAAACGCTCTCCCGCGCGAACCGAATTCGATTTAGAGCAGATGGTGAACTACGTGACGCCCGGTTACGCGACGGCCGTGTTCGTGTCGGCCGCGGGCGTCGAACGGATTCGCACGACGGCCGAGAGCCACCGCCGCATCGCGATCATCGAAGTGATGGGGCGTCACTCGGGATATATTGCTTTGGGTTCGGCGTACGGCCAGCCGGATTTGATACTTATGCCGGAGCATCCGGTCGATGTGGAGCTGGTCGTGGAACGGGTCAAGGAGATTTATGACTTGCAGCGCAACGTCGTGATCGTGTGCGGCGAAGGAATTGTGGACGAAACGGGACATGAACTGGGGGCCACGCAGCGTTCAACCGATCCGGCGGGCAACGTGATGCTGAGCGGTGCGGCCGATCAATTGCGTCAAATGCTAGTTGACGCCATCGGCGACGATTACTTTCGAAGACAAGGCCGCAGCGACACAGCGAAAACGGCCATCTTCACTCGTAAAGTTGGTCACACACAGCGCGGCGGCCGCCCCGTGGCGTTCGATCGTTTCTATGCCTCACAACTCGGCGGCAAGGCGACTGAAATGCTGCTGCAAGGCGAGAATAATTGTGTCGCCACGTTGCAGTGGACTCGCGCCAACGGCTTTCATCTCGCTAGTTTCAGCGGCAACAGCTTTCGCGACCAATGGGGCCAAATCCACGCCCGCGAAGTGCACCCGTCGTTCTACGATCCGCATTTCATGCAGCCCTCGCGCGCCGGCATCGAGTACCTGTTGCCCATCTTCACCAATGCCATCGGCCACGACGACGCCGAACACATGCGGAACACGCTGTTCGATTCGGGCAACCTGTTCCGGCGTTATCATTCCGTCAATACCGACATCAGCAAACGGATGCGGTATTTGGAGTAATGGGCATTTCAAAACTGTAGCTGCACACACCAGAGTGCGGATGCCGGAGAATCCCGCGTTCTGGCGAACGCACCTACAGCGGAAGAATGCGGTAATTGCAGTAGTTTTCGCAACTGCTGCGGAATCGAACATGGGTCTTCGCAGGTTGTTGGTCAGCCGCGATAATGGTACATTGTGGCACAATGATGTGCAGCCGATTTCCGGCCGTAATTGTCACGATCACGACGGTGCATGGAGCGGCTTGTGCGGCTTTGAAGACCACTGAAAGGATGCAGCTTTGACGACTGATTCCGACGAACCCAACGGACCTGATGAACCGACTCTGCCCGCGGGCAATGGCGACACGCACGGCGGCATCGTCATCGATCAGCCCATCGAAGATGAGTTGAAGAACAGCTACCTGACGTACGCGATGAGCGTAATCATCAGCCGCGCGTTGCCCGACGCGCGCGACGGTCTGAAGCCGTCGCAGCGGCGGATTCTAGTGGCTATGAGCGACTTGAATCTCACGCCCGGGGCGTCGCGCGTGAAGTGCGCGAAGATCTCCGGCGACACCAGCGGCAACTATCACCCGCACGGCGAAAGCGTGATCTATCCCACGCTGGTCCGCATGGCTCAGGAATGGAACATGCGGCACGTGCTGATCGACAAGCAGGGCAACTTCGGCTCGATCGCCGGCCTGCCGCCCGCCGCCATGCGATACACGGAAGCCCGCCTGTCGCCGATCGCGGCCATGATGCTCGACGATCTGAAACTCGACACCGTCGACTACGTGCCCACCTACGACGAGCGGCACACCGAACCGGTCGTGCTGCCGTCGAAGTTTCCGAATCTGCTGATCAACGGAGCCACCGGGATCGCGGTTGGCATGGCCACGTCGATCCCGCCGCACAATCTGCGTGAAGTGTGCGACGCGCTGATCCGCGTGATCGAAGAGCCGGACGTGTCGATCGACGAATTGCTGGAGATCATCCAAGGCCCCGACTTCCCCACCGGCGGCGTGATCTGCGGCCGGGCCGGCATCCGCCGCGGCTATCACACGGGACGCAGCACGGTCGTGGTTCGTGCGCGGGCCACGATCGAAGAACACAAAAAGGACCGCTACCGCATTGTGGTCAGCGAGATTCCCTATCAACAGTTCCGCGACCGTGTGATCGAGCGGATTGCGGCACTGGTGAACGACGACCGCATCAAGGGCATCTCCGAAGTGCTCGACGTCAGCGACTTGAAAGAGCCGGTGCGAATCGAAATCTTTTTGAAGCGCGACGCCGATCCCGAGGTGGTGCTGAATCAACTCTATCAATTCTCGCCGCTGCAAGATTCGTTCTCGATTATTCTGCTGGCGCTGGTCGACGGCAAGCCGCGCGAGATGTCGATCAAAGGGTTTCTCGAAGAGTTCATCCGCCACCGCGTCACGGTGATTCGCCGGCGGACTCAGTTTCTGCTGGCCAAGGCCCGCCGCCGCAAACACACGGTGGAAGGCTTGCTGCTGGCGCTGGCCAACATCGACGAGATCATTCGCATCATCCGCGCGTCGTCCACGCAAGCCGAAGCCAAAGCCGGCTTGATGAACATCGTCTGTCCCGCGTCGATGATGCAGCGGGCGTTGGGCGACGAGGGCTTCCAACTCTTCCAACAAGAGCGCGGCGTGGCCGACGGCTATCCGCTGACCGCCGTGCAAGCCGACGCCATCTTGCGAATGACGCTGGGCCAGTTGGTCAATCTGGAACAGGAAAAACTGGGCGACGAACATCGCAGCCTGCTGGCCGAAATCGCCGAATATCTCCGCATTTTGTCCGATGAGAACAATCTGCTGGAGATCGTCAAAGCGGATGTGGCGGAGATCCGCAAGAAGCACGGCGACGACCGCCGCACGGAAATCAGCGGCGAAGAAATCGGCTCGATCGATCTGGAAGATTTGATCACCGAAGAGACGATGGTCGTGTCGATCAGCCACAAGGGATACATTAAACGTACCGCGGCCAGTACGTACCGCGCACAGCGCCGCGGCGGCAAAGGGCTCAAGGGGGCCAAGACCGAGGACGAAGATCCGATCGCGCATTTGTTCGTCGCCAGCACGCATGCGTATCTGCTGTTTTTCACAAACCGAGGCAAGGTTTACTGGCAGAAAGTTTACGATCTGCCGGAACTGAGCCGCGAGAGTCGCGGCCGCGCGATCATCAACCTGCTGAATCTGGCCGAGGGCGAAATGATCGCCGATTGCCGGGCCGTGCGCGATTTCGATCTGCCGGGCCACTTCCTGATGATGGCCACGCGCAAGGGCCTGGTAAAGAAGACGCCGCTGGAAGCGTACAGCCGCCCGAAGAAAGGTGGCATCATCGCGATCAAACTGCGCGAGGACGATGAACTGGTGGACGTCGTGGTTACCAAGCCGGGCGACGAAGTCGTGCTGGCCACCACACAGGGTATGGCGATTCGTTTCGCGGAGTCGAATGCACGGCCGATGGGACGCAACACGTCGGGTGTGAAGGGCATCAAGCTGCAGAAGGGCGACCATTTGGTCGGCATGGTCGTGGCCGATCCCGAAGCCACGTTGTTGACCGCCTGCGAAAATGGATACGGCAAGCGGACGTATTTCGGACCGAATAGCCCGGTGGCCGAGGACGACGAGGAAGCGGGAACGTCCGACGTCGATGAAACCGCAGACGATTCGGTGACCGACGACGCTGCTCCGGAAGAGCCGGAAGGTGAGGAGGAAGGCGGCGCTGACGACGAGTTGACGTCCGGCAACCGCTACCGCGCCCAGCGCCGCGGCGGCAAAGGCTTGCGAGACATCAAAACCACCGAACGCAACGGCCCGGTGATCGGCATCGTGCGCGTGGACGACGACGACGAAGTGCTGATGATGACCGCCCGCGGCAAGATTCAGCGCATCGCGGCTCGCGAGATCAGCATCATCGGCCGCAACACGCAAGGCGTGCGGATCATGAGTCTGGACGAAGGCGACACGCTGGCCGCGTTAGTGCGCGTGCCAAAGGAAGAGGCCGATGAGGCCGAATCGCCAACTGCCCCGGGCACGATGACAAATGTCGCGCCGCCTCCGCCAGAGTCGCAAGACCTCGACGCTGGAAGTGAGAGTGCCGAAGAGGACGCGGAGGGATAGTGGAGTCATTTCAACGCTGGAGGTAGCCGAAGTCGTGAGACTTCGGTCGCCTAATCAAGTCGAATCCCCGAACTCTCACGAGTTCGGCTACAACTAGGAGAGGAGACCGGCTCGTGAAAATCGCCGTGATTGGCACCGGGTACGTCGGATTGGTCAGTGGCACCTGCTTCGCCGACAGCGGCAACGAGGTGACGTGCGTCGACATCGACGAATCCAAGATCGAAAAACTGAGACAAGGCCGCCTGCCGATCTACGAGCCAGGCTTGTTGGAGCTGGTCCTGCGCAATTCAGCCGCTGGCCGTTTGCACTTCACGACCGATTTGAACTCCGCGGTGAAGCGAGCCAAGCTGGTCTATCTGGCGGTCGGCACGCCGTCGGCCAACGACGGTTCGGCGGACCTTTCGGCCTTGTGGGCGGTGGTCGCCAGCCTCGCGCCGATTTTGCCGCCGCAAGCGATCGTGGTCATCAAAAGTACCGTGCCGGTCGGTACCAACGCCCAAACTTACGCGCGGTTGAAAGAGTTGACGGGCCGCGAGTGCGATGTAGCCAGCAACCCGGAGTTTCTTAAAGAAGGTGCCGCGATCAACGACTTTCAATTTCCGGATCGCGTGGTCGTCGGCGTGCGGCGGCCGGAAGTGGCCGAAGTGCTGCGCGAACTGTACTCGCCGTTTCTGCGCACCGATCATCCGTTTTTGGTCATGTCGCCCGAGAGCGCCGAACTGACCAAGTACGTCGCCAACGCCGTGCTCTCGACCAAGATCAGCTTCATCAATGAAATGGCCAACGTCTGCGAGCGGATGGGCGCGGACATCAACGACGTCCGCCGCGGCATCGGCCACGACCGCCGCATCGGATTCTCGTTCCTCTTTCCCGGCGTCGGTTACGGCGGCAGTTGCTTTCCGAAGGACGTGCGAGCCTTGTCAATGATGGCCCGTGAACTGGGCAGTGAACCGCTGATCATGGATGCCGTGGATGCCGTCAACCAGCGCCAGAAGCACGTGCTGACAGACAAAATAGAAAGGCACTTTAGCGATCAATTGTCCGGCAAAACGATTGCCGTATGGGGCTTGGCTTTCAAGCCGCGAACCGACGACATCCGCGAAGCTCCGGCGCTGGTGCTGATCGACCGCTTGCTCGAGCGCGGCGTGCGTCTGCAAGTGCACGACCCTGAAGCCATGGACAACGTGCGCGCGCTGTACGGCGACAAGCTGGTATACGCCGCGCAAGAAATGGACGCTCTGGAAGGCGCCCACGCTCTGGCCATCAACACCGAATGGAGCGAATTCCGCAACCCCGACTTCGCCGAAATGCACCAACGCATGGCCAGCCCCGTGATCTTCGACGGCCGCAATCTCTACGAACCCGCCCAAATGAAATCCGCCGGCTTCACCTACTACTCCATCGGCCGAGTGACCGTCGGCCCGGACTAACATCTGCCGAGAACGTGTTGTACGCGGCGTAGGTTGAAGTGGACCCGATGCGCTGGACAGTTTTGGGGTTGGGTTAAGGTGTGCTCTTTGGGGAGGGGTAGCGGCCCGCGAGACCCATTCCCCA
>JBGTKH010000063.1:0-15159 GCA_041744735.1 Pirellulaceae bacterium
CAAGAACTTCGCGCGGAATCCCTGCTCCTGCAGCTTGCCGAGTAAGTAGTCGAGCCCGACGCAGTGGCTGCCGATGACCACAAGATCGGCGACTTGCAAATCCCGGCCAAGAAGCTGCACGTCGACCAAAGTGCCCGCCTCGACGATTTCCTCGTGACGGCCAATGGTCACAAAGCCATCCGCCCGGCTGAACGTCGTAACGCTGCCCGACCCCTTCCCCATCGGATAAGCCGCCAGCGCCCTCTCGCTTTCAAACACTGATCTCTGACCTCTGATCTCTGACCTCTGAATTCTGTCTTCGGTCCTCTGACTGCTGACCGCTGACCGCTGATCGCTACCTTCCGCCGCCTGTACAAGTCCCACCAGCAAATACTCCGTGCGACCGATTTCGGAATTCACTTTTACAGCCAGACGTGCCTGCACGACGTTGCGGCTTTCCGGCCGGCGGCCTGCGAGGCGGCGAACTACGGGTGCGACGAATTCGTGAAACGTGAAGATTGCCGATGTCGGAAATCCCGGCAGGATGACCAGCGGCTTGCCGTGGGTGGCGGCCAGGCAGATCGGCTTGCCCGGCTTTAACGCGACGCCGTGTGCGACGATGCCGGGATCGGTCAATTCGCTGATCACGCGGTACGAGAGATCGCCGGCGCCTTTGCTAGTTCCGCCTGACAGCAATACGATATCACAGGAGGCGAGAGCCTGTGAGACACGGCCGCGCAGGTCGGCCAGTTCATCGCGCACGATGCCCAACATCACGGGTTCGCCGCCCAGTTCGCGGACAGCGTCGGCGATGATCCGGGCGTTGGAATCGTAGACCATGCCCGGCTGCATCGGACGGCCCGGTTCGATGATCTCGTCGCCCGTGGAAATGATGCCCACGCGCGGCCGCCGCCAGACCGCGACTTCGCCGGCACCGATGGCCGCCAACACGCCTGTTTCGCGGCTGGTTAGCAAATCGCCGCGGCGCAGCACCGTTTCGCCCGCCGAAACATCCGTGCCGGCAAACGAAACCCCATAGCCCGGCGTGACCGCTCGGCGCACCAGCAATTCGTTTCCATCCCCGTCCGCATGCTCGACCATCACGATTGCGTCGGCGCCGCGCGGCAACATGCCGCCCGTGGCAATCGACACAGCGGTGCCCGATTGGATTTCACTGCGCGGAACGATTGCCGTCGCGATAACTTCTTCAAGCAGCTTCAGCCGCCGCGGGTGCTCTTCATCCGCGCCGATCGTGCCGGCCGCGCGAACTGCGAAGCCATCAAGGTTCGAGCGGTCAAAGGACGGTACGTCGACCTGCGAGACGACGTCAGCAGCCAACACTCGGCCCAGCGCATCGTCCAGCGACACCGACTCGGCACCCAACGGCTCGAGCTGAATGGCCTGATGAAAGCGGCGCTGGGCTTCATCGCGATCGATGACATCGAGGAATTGGTCATGGTGGATGGTCATTGGTCATTGGTCATTGGTCATTGGTCATTGGTCATTGGTCATTGGTCATTGGTCATTGGTCATTGGTCAGTGGTCATTGGTCATTGGTCATTGGTCATTGGTCATTGGTCATTGGTCATTGGTCATTGGTCAGTGGTCAGTGGTCAGTGGTCAGTGGTCAGTGGTCAGTGGTCAGTGGTCAAGAACAGATGGGCCGATATTCCCCTTCAACAAATGACAAATGACCAATGACAAGTGACAAGTGACTCTAGGGACAATCATAGAGGTACACTTCAACGTTCGTTCCTGCGGGAAATCCTTCGCTGTCGCCGGGGATGATGACGAAACCGTCGGCGCGGGTGGTGGAGCTGAGCACGGAGGCGCCGCTGATGGCCAGCGGTTCGACGCCGCCGTCGATCAGTTTCACTCGCGCGTAATCGACGCGGCCGATGGTCGATACCAACTTTCTTCGCAGCGGCAATGCTACTTTGCGGTACGGCCAGTCCCGGCTGCGTCCGCCCAATGCGCGAATCGCGCGGCCGGCAAAGAAGTCGTACGCGCACAGGCACGACACCGGATTGCCGGGCAACAGAAACACCAACCGTTGGTCCAGCCGACCCATTCCCGCCGGACTGCTCGGCCGCATCGCGATACCGTGGATGGCGAGTTCTCCGTGCTGGGCCAGCAACGACGGGGCGTGATCCTCTTGTCCGACACTGGATCCGCCGGAGACTAATGTGACGTCGGCTTCGTCGCGCAGTGCAGCCAAAATTACATCCGGTTCATCGGGCACGATGCCGGGATTGAAGGCGATGCCGCCGTCGCGAGCCGCCAGCGCGGCCAGCATCGGACTGTTCGCATCGACGATACGACAGCCGGCAGGTTTCGAGCCCGGCGGCAAGAGTTCGTTGCCGGTCACTACAATGCGAACGCGCGGCCGGCGCACAACATGGACTTCGCCGACGCCGATCGACGATAACACGCCAATGTCTTGCGGGCGAAGACAGCGGCCCGCTCGCAACACCGTCGTCCCCGCCGCAATGTCTTCGCCGCGACGGCCGACGTGTTTTCCCGGGGACAGTTCATCGAGCGCGTACAACCGCTGGCCTTCCGTATCGACTTTTTCGGCGGGCAGCACCGCGTCCGTTCCGCTCGGCATCGGCGCACCGGTCATGATTCGCACGGCTTGCCCCTCGTTCACGGTGCCGTCGAACGTGCAGCCGGGCAGCACTTGACCGACGATCGTCAGCGGCAAGCGGTTGTACGGCGACGCCCCCGATGTATCGGCCGCTCGCACGGCGTAGCCGTCCATCATCGATCGCGGAAAACCTGGCACATCGAAGTCGCTGCGCACGTCTTCGACCAAAACGCGGCCGGCCGCCGCGGAGAGCGGCACCGCTTCGGCAGCCAGCGGCGCCAATTGCTGGTCGAGCCAATCCAGCGCTGCTTCCACGGTCGCGCGACGGGCAAAGCCGCGCATACGAACATCACCGGGAGCGTTAACGGGCGTTGGGTCCGGGGCCACGAGGACGTCTCTTGCATACGTAGAATGAACCTGCGAAACAGCCGTGCACTGTTCATCTTAGGTCCTGTCTGCCGGAGGCTCTAGTGCTCCATCGGCTGTAAACTGATGGATGTAGCCGAACTCGCCAGAGTTTGGTGTTCCCGGAAACCGGCCAAAGTCTGGCGACTTCGGCTACCCATCAATTCACGGCGAGAGAACTCTAGGCGTCCAGCGAACCGACTTGATGCAAATTGCCGACCAGTCCCACTAAGCCACGCTGTGTTTGCATGTCGTGCGCGCCGGCGAAGGACGCGTTCGGTTCGTCGCCCGACCATTCGTCGTGGACGTTGGCGTAGCGTGAGTTCGCCAACAGATCGTTGACCAGTTCCTGCATCCGCGAAGCACCGCCGACAAGGCATGGCACGAGATCGTCGTCGTCGCTGCGCAGGCGAAGTTCCAGTGCCGCGGCCTCGGTGGACAGAGCGCGGGCAGTCAGCAGCAAGCTCTCACGCGGCCCGATTGCAGAAAGCCGCGGCGCGAGCTCGGCGCCGCGTGCGCTCGATGGCTCCTCACCGCCGGCGAACGTTTCGTTGCGTTGTGAATTTGTAAACCAACGCAGCAAGCTGCCGCGGCTAAGGATGCCGGTCGGGCGTCCGTCGTTGACGATCACCACGCTGCGCATGGAAACGCGGCAGAGGAACTCGAATATGGACAGCGCCGGCGTGTCCTCTTCATAGTACACGACGTTGGTCTTCATCACGTCCTTGATTTTGTGCGACCACCAGTTCGGCATGAGCATGATGGCCATGACGTCTTTTTCCGACAGCATGCCAACCAGCTTCCCCCGCTCATCGACAACCGGGGCTGAACTAAAACGGAACCGCAGGAAGTGATTCGCCGCTCGGCCGACCGGCTCGTCTTGCTGCAGGCTGGCGACGATCGTGGTCATGACCGTTCGCGCCGGCAGGTGATTGAACAGCGCGGCGGCTCCTTCGGCGGCGGATTGAAGCTGTGACGACTGGCCGATCGACTGAAATCCGACGACACGGTCTCGTCCCGAACGCTTGGCGACCAGCAACGCTTGGTCCGCCAAATCGACCAGTGTTTCCGGCGACTGGGTGTCATCGAGCCGCTGGGCGACGCCAAAACTGGCCGTGACGCTGATTTCTTTGCCGCCCACCGGAATTTTCGTCGCGGCGAGGGCACGGCGGACGCGATCGGCCCAGAGCACGGCGTTGCGTTCGTCAGTTTCCGGCAGTAACACACAAAACTCTTCGCCGCCGTAACGGCTGACCACGTCGCTGGTGCGGCAGTTTTCGCGGAGCATGGTGGCCACGCGGCGGATCACCGTGTCGCCGGCGGCATGCCCCAGCGTATCGTTGACGCGCTTGAAGAAGTCGATGTCCAGCATCACGCAGGACAATGGATAGTGATGACGTTTGGCTCGCCCCCATTCGCGCTCCATGCACTCGTACAGCGTGCGCTGATTGGCCAAACCGGTAAGCACGTCGGCGGCGGCCAGTTCGCGCAGCCGCTGCTCCCAATCCAGCACTCGCGTGGCGGCTTGCAGGCGAGCCAGCAACTCACCATGCACAACCGGCTTCTTGAGAAAGTCGTCCGCCCCGGCCTCCAAGCCGCGTACCATGTCGTCATCGCCCGAACGGCCGCTGAACAGAATCGTATACACGTAGTGCGGCGTTTCTTGGCGGCGGAGCCAACGGCAAAGGTCCATGCCGTCCATACCAGGCATCATCCAGTCCGCCAGCAGAATGTGAGGACAGGCCGCTTCGATCGCCACGGCGGCCTGGCAACCATCACTGGCTGTGGTCACGGAAAATCCCGCGCCTTCGAGCCACTGCGACAACAGCCGCAGCGTGCCGGATTCGTCGTCCACAAGCAGGACATTCAGTTGGCCGGCGGACATCAGTTACCTTGGTCGTGTAATTTGGTCTCGGTGTCGGACGAAACGCCCCGCGCAAGCCCACGCAGCCGCACCCAATATTCGGCACAGTCAAACGTAGCTTTATGTTTGGCGCCGCGCAAGCGTGTCGTCGCGCTTTGGCGGTGACAGTGTGACTGTCATGGTGCCTCCCGCATATTTCGCTGGCCTTACAATCGATTCCACCGTAAATTGCGTTGCCGACAGCGCCGTTGTATCCTGGTCAAATGCCCTGCATGCCGAAGAAGTGGAACGTGATTAAATTCGTAGCCGAAGTCGTGAGACTTCGGTTCGAACTCGTGAGACTTCGGTTCGAACTCGTGAGATTTTGGTCCGAACTCTCACGAGTTCGGCTACCTCCGAAACCTGTCTCGGACTTATTCCGCACGTTGGCTTGTTTCCTACTGGCGTTCGTCCTGCATCTGCTCGTATCACCGGCGCGTGCGGATGAACCTGCCGAACCGACGACACGGCTTTACGCCCGCGAGAACCTTGTCGCATGGTGCATTGTGCCGTTCGACGCGAAGAAGCGCGGGCCGGAGGAGCGGGCGGCGATGCTCGAGCGGCTGGGGATTCGCAAGCTGGCGTATGACTACCGGGCCGAGCACGTGCCAACATTCGACGCCGAAATGCAGGCCCTGAAGCGGCACGGCATCGAATTGACGGCGTGGTGGTTCCCCACGACTCTGAACGATGAGGCTCGGCAAATTCTGGCAGTGCTGGAAAGGCACAAGCTCAAGACACAGTTGTGGGTGACCGGCGGCGGTGGGCCAACACAGTCGCCGCAAGAGCAGCAGGCGCGCGTCAAGGCGGAAGCCGATCGCATCCGGCCGATTGCCGAAGCGGCCGCTCGCATCGGCTGTGCTGTTGGCCTGTACAACCACGGCGGCTGGTTTGGCGAACCGGAAAATCAGATCGAGATCATCCGGCAGCTAGAGCTTCCGAACGTCGGCCTCGTCTACAACCTGCATCACGGCCACGCGCATCTGGACCGATTTCCCGAGTTGTTGAAGAAGATGCAGCCGTACCTGTACGCACTGAACCTAAACGGCATGACCAAAGGCGGCGACCAGCAAGGCAAGAAGATTTTGCCGATCGGTAAAGGCGACTTGGATCTGTCGCTGCTGCGGACGATTCGCGACAGCGGCTACCGCGGGCCGATCGGAATCCTGAATCACACCGATCACGACGCCGAAGCCCGCTTGCAAGACAATCTGGACGGACTGAACTGGCTCGTGCCGCAACTAGATGGAAAGCCCGCCGGCGCGAAGCCTGTGTTCCGCACGTGGAAGTCGGAAGCCGAAGAGGAACAATCTCGTGCCACGCACGATCATGCTCCTATCTTGCATGATGTCGATGACAATACGCCATCGCCGTCGGCGGCGTCGCCATACGACGCGCGGTTCGTTACTAGCACGCTCACCGATGCCCAGCGGCACGGCCATCCGCAGCGCGGCGTCGCGGTGTTTGCGGCGGCGAAGTTCGCGTGTCTCTCGTGCCATAAAGTCGGGAGGCACGGAGGCTCGGTTGGGCCTGAACTGACCGCGATCGGTACGCAGCGCACGGCCGAGCAAATTGTCGAATCGGTCTTCTGGCCGAAGCGAGAAGTGAAACCGGAATACGTGGCACTTTCCGTGCTGACAACCGATGGCAAGGTGCTACGTGGTTACAAAGTGCAGTCCGATGAGCGGACGCTGGTGCTGCGTGATCCGGCCAACGGAGCAACAACGGAGATCGCTCGCCCGGAGATCGAACAGGAGCAAGAAAGCGGCACGCTTATGCCCGACGGGCTGACGGCGGCCATGTCGCGCGAGCAGCAGCTCGACCTGATTCGCTTTCTGATCGAACTTGGCCGCGGCGCATCGCTCTCTGCCGAAATTCTCGATGCCGTGCTGGCTCATGCACACGCGCACGCTCCGGCGGCGTTTCCTTATGACCGCACGCCGCTGCAACCCGAGTACTCGCCAAACCGGCAGCGTCCGGTCAACCGCGATCGGCTGTATGACTTCTACGCGAAGCAGGCGGAATACTTCCGCACTCAGCCGCATGCGCCGCCGCTACTGTCCGAATTCCCCGGGCTCGACGGCGGGCAACAGGGCCATTGGGGTAACCAGAACGAGCAGACGTGGGCCGACAACCGCTGGAACGATGTGCAACTGGGCAGCGTGCAGTGCGGCGTGTTTCACGGTGCTGGGATCACGGTGCCGCGCGGCGTCTGCGTGCGGCTGGGCGAGCGGGGCGAAGTGTCCGCGTGTTTCAATCCCGACACGCTCACGTACGACGCGGTGTGGTCCGGCGGGTTCGTCAAGTTTTCGTCCGTGCGGCACGGGTTCATGCACGGGCTGCTGATGGACGGCTTACCCCTGCCTCTTCCTGATTCCACGAAACCGGATGCAACGAAGTTCGACGGGCCGTTCGTATACCGCGGCTTCTATCGTCACGGGCAGCGAATCGTCTTTGCGTACCGGATTGGCGACATTGAATATCTCGATGCACCTTGGGTGGAAAACGGTCAGTTTAGGCGCGTCGCCGCTCCGGCGGACCAACATCCGCTGAAGCAATTGACCGCAAGCGGCCCGCCGCAATGGCCGCAGCAACTCGAAACGCCGATCGTACTGGGCACCAGCCGGCCGTATGCGGTGGACACAATCACGCTGCCGAAGCAAAACCCGTGGAACGCACTACTGTTCTGCGGGGATCATGACTTCCTGCCTGACGGCAGTGCGCTGGTCTGCACGATGCACGGCGATGTGTGGCACGTTAGCGGACTCACCGCGAATGAGGACCAACCGAGCGACAAACCCGCGGTGGCCCGTTGGCGGCGATTCGCGTCGGGCTTGCATCACGCCCTGGGATTGGTTGTTGCCGACGGCGGCATCTACGTCCAAGGCCGCGATCAGATCACGCGGCTGCACGACTTGAACGGCGACGGCGAGGCGGATTTCTACGAGTGCTTCAGCAACGCATTCAAAACGTCTGCGGCCGGGCATGACTTTGTCTGCGGCCTGCAGCGCGATGCGGCAGGCAACTTCTACACCGCGTCGGGCAATCAAGGACTCGTCCGCATCTCGTCCGATGGGCGACGCGCCGAAGTCATCGCGACCGGATTTCGCAACCCTGGTGGGCTAGGGCTGTTGCCCGACGGCACGCTGACTGTGCCATGCTCCGAAGGCGATTGGACGCCCGCGTCGATGATCTGCGCGGTGCGTGCATCGTCGCAACCGCCGTCGTTCTTCGGATATCGAGGCCCGCGCGACGGGCGTGCGCCGGATCTGCCGCTGGTGTATTTGCCGCGCGGTTTGGACAACTCCAGCGGCGGACAAGTGTACGTGGCGAGCGATCGTTGGGGGCCGCTGCAAGGGCAACTCGTTCACTTCTCGTTCGGAGCGGGGACACACTTTCTCGTGCTGCGAGATGAAGTCGACGGGCAGTTGCAAGGAGCCGCCGTGCCCCTGCCGGGCGAATTTTTGTCAGGAGCGCATCGAGGCCGTTTCAATCCTCGTGACGGTCAACTGTACGTCAGCGGCATGGCGGGCTGGGGCTCGTACACGCCCGACGACGGCTGCTTCCAGCGCGTGCGCTACACCGGTCATCCGGTTCAGTTGCCGATCGGCTTTCACGTGTATCAGAACGGCGTGACGGTGACCTTCTCGGAGCCGCTCGACGCGAAGGTCGCCAGCCAGCCGCGTAGTCACTTCGCGCAGTGCTGGAATTACCGTTACAGCGCCGCCTACGGTTCGCCCGAGTTTTCCACACATCATCCCGGCGTACGCGGGCACGACGCGCTGACGATCGCGTCGGCTCACGTTCTCGCCGATGGCCACACGCTGTTCCTGGAACTGCCTGAATTACAGCCGGTGAATCAGTTGCATCTGCGGCTGCACGTTGACGCCGGCGCCGCGCACGATCTGTTCGCAACGGTACACAAACTCGACGAACCATTCACCGATTTCCCCAACTACCAGCCAATCGTCAAGTCAATCGCACCGCATCCGATTCTGTCGGACATCGCGCTGGTGACGAAACTCGTGCCGAACCCGTATCGGCAGCCGATTCCGAACGCTCGGCCGATCACGCTGGAGACCGGCAAGAACCTGACGTTCGCCGTGCGGTCGTTCAAGGTGCGGGCCGGCGAAGCGATCCAGTTCACTCTGGCCAATCCCGATGTCGTGCCGCACAACTGGGCGCTGGTCAAACCGGGATCGCTCGAGCGCGTTGGCGAATTGGCCAACCGCCTGGTCGCCGATCCCGAAGCCGCCGCTCGTCACTATATTCCGCAAACCATCGACGTGCTGTTCTACACCGACGTTGTCGCGCCCCAAGATCAATTCACCATCCACTTCCGCTCCCCCAACCAACCCGGCCGCTACCCATACCTCTGCACCTTCCCCGGCCACTGGATGGTGATGAACGGCGAGTTGATTGTTGAGTGACAGACCTTGCGGGACTCAATTTACATGGAGCGATCGCAGCCATGACTCACGACATTCGACACTTGACCGACTATCTGAAACGCATCGGAATCGGCGGGATTGCTCACACGGAGAGTACGTATCTGGCTCATCTGGTCAGCGTGTTTCGCGATTTGGAGCGGTGGGGGTGCGACGAGGAGGTTTGCCGGGGCGGGATGTTTCATTCGATCTACGGCACGCAGCAGTTTCAGGGGTTCAAGCTGACGCTTGAGCGGCGCGACGAGGTGCGCGGGTTGATTGGGCAGCGGGCGGAGTGGCTGGCGTTTTTGAATTGCTTCATGGACCGGGTGTCGTTCGACAGCGCGGCCGAACAAACCGCCGGGCCGTATAAGATCCGCAATCGCGAGACGGGCGAACTGCTCGATGTCGTGCCAGCCGACTTCGAGGATCTCTGCCGCGTGCATCTTTGTGATTGGCTGGAACAAGTGCCGCGTTGCAAAAAGTGGAACTATCGCCGCGCGGCCTATCGTCACTTGGCCGATCGTTTGGGCGGCGCGGTGTTGGAATCGTACGAACGTGTCTTTACTCAGGAGACAGCCGAAGCTGCGGCGAGGCCGGACAACTCATGAAGATTCATTATGACAAGCTAAAAGAACTTATCACGGCCATGACATCTGGGTCGATTCCGCGGGGAGCATCTACGTCGGCGAAGTCACGTGGTCCGCCGGCGGTAATCGCGGCCTCGTCCCGACTGATTGCCCGTCGCTAAAGAAGTTCGCCCGCGTGCTCGATTAGCTGGAAAGCTGATTCCGCATCTGATCCACGAGCCGCTCTAACTCGTCGACCGACATCGCTGCAAGTTGTTCGGCCGGCAGCGGAGGCTGCTTAAGAAACTGTTCACACAGACGCAATTGGCCGATCAAGCCCTCGGCGAGGCCCTCGCTTCGTCCCTCTTTCCGTCCCTTTTGTCGCCCCTCCTTTTGCCCTTCGGCGCGGCCTTTCGCCAGCCCTTGTTCAAGAGCCTCGGCTTGACGGCGTTCCATGGCACTTTCCCAACTCAGCGCATCGCGTCGTGCTTTCTCTCGCGCTTCGTAACGTTCGCGTTCGATTTCGTCCTGGGTCAACATCTTTAGAACTCCCACGGCCTCTTCGACTTCTGGGACTCGCATCGTTTTAGGCAATTGATCCGGGTCCAACCTAATCCCATTATTCAAGAAATACAGGCGAAACGGTAAGTGGAATTGATCCGTCTTTGGAAACAGCAGAGCGTCGAGGAAACAAATTGAAATCACAGGCCGCAGCGCTTCGTATTGGTCGCCCGACTGTAACTGGCCGCTGTACAATTTCGCCCAGTAGTAGAGAAACCGCTCCTGCAACCTTGGATGCGTGGCCATCTGCATTTCGACGTTGAATTGCCGGCCCGATTGGTCGCTGGCCTTCACGTCCAGAATCGACAACTTTTCATCAAGCACGACCGGCTCGGAGATCGGGTTCAGGATCTCGACGCTCAAGATGCGCCGCTCGGGCGGTGGTTTCAGCACCGCGTTGAGCATGTGGATCAAGACCCGCGTGTGTCGTTGACTTCCGAAGACACACTTGAAGGCGTAGTCGTTCTTTGGGTCGATGCCAAGGATCATGATTGTGTTCGTTCGCCTATTGACTCTCGATGGTCACGGCCATCACGATCGGCGCGGATTGATCGGGGCCTTTCACCAATTCGATCTCGCGGATGTTATCCGGCCGCTTGGGAAACACGGCCAGATAACGAATCTGCTGGCCGCGCAGCATGAAGGCCAGTTTCGATTGCGGCACGTCGAAGCGGCCGATGTAATCGGCGAAGTGTTGGCCGTCCAGCAACGGATGGTCCTCGACAGCGCCATCGACGTAGTGCAGTCGCACGATCATCGACACCGTGCCGTTGACGCGCGGCTGCTTCGCGCCCCAGCCGCTGACGCCGCTGAGCAGGTGAATCGCTTTGGCCGGTGCGTTGCATGGCAGCGTGACCGATTTGGGCATCTGCGGCGGAAATCTTCCCTGGGGACCATTCAGCATCACGACGTTGGCAGTCCGTTCGCCCTGCGGATCGACCAGGTTGAACGGCACACCGTCGAAGATTTTCGGGGACCAGTCGGAGAAGATCAGACGCTCGGCCGCCGCTTCCTCGCTGTAAAACATGCCGCGCGTGCTGACGATCGTGGCTACTTTGCGCAGATCGAGTGGCAGGAATTTTCCGCGCTGAGTGAGGAACTCCAGCAGATTCGCGATCGACTCAGGCGGCACTTGTTTTTCAAAGCCGTCGGGCATCAGCGATTTGGGCGAGGCGACTAACTCTTCGATTTCCTCGCGCAGCACAACGTGTTTCTTGCCTTCGGCATCATACAATTCGATTGACGTTTTCGTTTCCGAGGCCAGCAACCCGCTGAGTGCGCGGCCGTCATCGGTCAGCACTTGGTACACGCGATAGTTGCCTTCGACGCTGCGGCTGGGGTCGATCAAGTGCGTGAGCAACTCGACCTTGGGATGCACGGCCGTGCCGGTCAAGTCGGGCCCGATCTTGGTGCCTTCGCCGCTGTGCGTGTGACACTTGGCACACTGCTGCTTGAAAATCTGCTTGCCCAGTTCCGCGTCACCCTTAACCTGCGTGAGCGGCATCAATTCGTCCAACACCTTCTGCCGATCCGGGTCCGGCAGCCCGCCGCCGCTTGCCAGCATTCGCTTGGCGCGTGAACTAATCTCGCGATCGGGATGAGCGGCCAGTGCCTGCCGCTGATCGAGCGTCAATTCGGAAAGCTGAATCTGTCCTTGTTCGATGCTGTCGAGCAACACGCGCGTGGCCGGCGCGCGGCTGAGCAACACACGCAGCGCGGCGGTTTTGGCCGACGGAGTTAAACTGCCAAATCGTTTGACGAGCGACGGACCGACGGCTGGCGATTGACTGGCCGCAAGTGCATCGATGATGCCGGCCGCAAGCGCCGGCGACGTGCGCGGCGTGACGAATTTCAGCAAGCCCTCCACAACCTGATTGTCGTCGTTGCGGAACGCGATCAGTTGCCGCGCCGAATCCAAGCGTTGGGCTTCCGTCTGCTTGTCGTCCCTGGTTGCAGCCAACAGTGATGTAACCAGCAATTCGCCGTACTTCTCAAACTCCCTGTTGCCCCAGACGCTGGCCAGCTTGATCAATTGCCCTTTGGCACCGGGCGACAAATTGGCCAACAGCTTTTCCATCGACGGCTGCGGCAAATTGGAAACAGGCCCCGCATCGCGCGGCCAACCTTTGGCCAAGCCAGTGACCACAACGTCGGCCATACCACGGTCGCCATCGGCCAACGCTGCAATCAGCGAGGGCAACGCATCCGTTGCGCCGCCACGTGCATGATGTTCAGCGACAATCGCGGCGGCGTTCAGAGCGGCCCGGTTGCTTGCGGCGGCAGCGCCACTGGCGGCGAGGGCCTTGAGAAAGTGGACGTCATGAGCCGCCGCCGCGCTGGTGGCTGCATCTGGAATCCACCGGTCGCCAGCGTTCTCCGACCTCTGCAACATCGCGACGACTGACTCGCCAACGTCGGCATTGGGTGGCATCTCAGCCAGCGCGAGCAGTGTGGCCAGTCGCACTTGAGCGTCTGCGTCACGTAACAATCCTGCGTCTAATATCGCCGCGACTGATTCGTTTTTGCGCGGCAACACGGCGACAGCATTTCTCCGAACGCCGGCCGACGGATGTCGCAGTGCCGCGACGGCAGCGGCAGTGGCTTGCGCGTGAGAACCGTCGAGAGCACTTACTCCCTGCAACGTCCATAGCGCATGAATCGCCGCCGTGTTGAGCCCGATCTGGTCAACGCTTTGGTCGGCGACGAGTGCAATCAGCGCCGGCACAACGTCCCGTTCGCCGCGTTCGACCAACAACCGCTGCGCATGGCGCCGCCAGAACAGGTTGTCGCTTCTGAGTGCTTCAACCAGTTGCGCTGGCGTCGCGTCGGCAAGATTGATAACTGGCGACGGCAAAGCGTCTTTGTAGACAATGCGATAGATTCGTCCATGACTTTTGTCGCGTAAATCAGTGACGTATGCGCTTCCCTTACCCGTTTGAAAGCCGACGGGCGTGGGATTGTGTTGCACGATGTAGTTGTACCAATCGATCACCCAGACTTGGCCGTCAGGACCAACTTCGGCCATGATCGGCGCGGACCATTCATCGTCGCTGCCCAGCAGATTAAAAGGATTCGTCGAATGGACGTCGGCGCCGTCGCGGTTCAGAATGAACGTGCCGACCAAGTGACCGGTCGGCTCGGCGACAAACGCCGTGCGGTTCCAATACGGCTGCGGATAACTGCGCGCCGTGTACAGCGCGTGGCCCGCGGCAGCCGTGTATCCACCGTGCCAATCGACTTGCCGAATCTTTTCCGTAGGTGCCTGAAACATGTACGAGTCGGCGATGCCGCCCAACTGCTCGGCCGACCAACCGCGGACCGCTTCGTAATAGCGGTTCGCGATCGGCATATAGACGCTCGGATTGCCGTTGGCCGTCGAACCGAAGACCAGCCCCTCTTCGCTGAAGCCCAGTCCCCAGGTGTTGTTGTTGGTCGAACGGACAAATTCCAGTTCGTTAATGACGACATTGGCCGCTGGCGAACGGGAGGCGTTAGCCCCCTGGTCGTTCACATTAGCCGCGTCACCAGTGGGCTTACGCCCACCATTCGCCAAGACCGGTTTGAAGCGGTAGAAGCCCTGGCTGAATTGATGCTGCTCGCCGCCGACCGTGCCCGCGAAACCGGAGTAGCCAACCATGCCCCAGATCCAATTGTCCAAGCCGTACTGCAAATTGCTGGGGCCGGCGTGCGTGTCGCGCGTGTTCCAGCCGTCCAACAGCACCTGGCGAACATCGGCCCGGCCGTCGCCGTCGGTGTCTTTCAGAAACAGCGTCTCCGGCGCCTGATGCACGATGATGCCGCCGCGAGAAAACGTCAGGCTCGTGGGGATGCTCAGTTTGTCGGCGAACACAGTGAACTTGTCCGCGCGGCCATCGCCATCGGTGTCTTCGCAAATGCGGATCAAGTCGTTGCCCCGGCCGGGCGGCTGCAGGTCGTTGGGATAGTCGACCGTTTCCGCAATCCACAGCCGGCCGCGCTCGTCCCAATTCATGCAGATCGGTTTGCCGATTTGCGGTTCGGCAGCGAACAACTGCACTTCGAAATCGACCGGCGTAATGAAATGCTTCATCGATTCAGCCGGCTCCAGCGGCAGTTGCATGCGGTTCCACGCACCGCCGCCGCTGCGATCGCCGCCGGGCGGATAGAACGCGACATTCGCCTCCACATATTCAAACGGTTTGACGTCCGTGCGTTTGGCCGTCATCAGCGGCACCTCGAACGCGGTCTCCGCGCCCGGATCGCGAAACTCGCCCGCGTCGCCTGGACTTTTTCCTGCCGCCCAGCGAATGCCGCGTTCGACCAGATTCTGAAAGCCGGCGTGGCCCCACGTCCGCTCGTCATGACCCCACGCAGTGTAGAAGACGCGACCTTTGCCGTGCGTGCGTACCCATGTCCACGGCTCTTTTCCCTCCTTGTCAACGCGATATTCCAACACCGTGCGGTTTATTTCGTTGTGCTTTTCATGAACGTACGTCTCGTCCCAACTCTCAAATCCGTCGAAGCCTTTCATAATCGGGTGATCCGGTGCGGCGATCTCTGTGCGAAACACACCCGTGCCGTGGCGGAGAAACTGAGCACCGATCAGCGCCACCACTTCGTCCGAATTACGGAAGCAATACGAAGCACAATGCAGCGGCACAAACCCGCCGCCGCCGTCCACATAATCCAACAGCGCTTTCGCCGCCGCCGGTTCGATCGAGTCGATGTTGGCGTACACCAGCAGTGCGT
>JBGTKH010000064.1:0-7431 GCA_041744735.1 Pirellulaceae bacterium
CGCCAGATCAATGTCACCGCCGGTCGTGCCGTGCTTGATCGAATCCTTGCGGACCGCGGCAAGCTGGTCCTCGTACGTCATCTTCGCGTCGTACAGCAAGCGGCCGATGAGCGTACTCTTCCCATCATCCACGCTGCCGCATGTGAGAAAGCGCAGCAGTTCCTTACGCTCGTGCTGCGCGAGATAGGCGTCGATGTCGGTCGCGATTAACTCTGACTGGTGAGACATTTTTCCATTACGTAATGCAGTTGGTGGATGCAGAAAGAAAACGTAACCTACGAGGCCGGTGGCGACGACGCGGGCTGTGCCGCTAGGAACGTGGCGTAACATTGGTCGGCCCACTGCTGGTCAACGTCGTCCAAGGCCGGTTCGCACGCTTCGTCGTATCGAATTCGCCGCGCATAGCGGCCATCGTTATAAACGCGCTGCAGCGCGGCCTGGATGTCCAACGGCACGTCAGGGTCGGGTTCGACAAGCGGCACGCCAATGCGAGGCAATCGCTCACGCAACCGCCGCGGATAGAGCACGTAGCGGTGGCGTTGAGGCCAGCGGTTGACGCAAACCAAGTAGTCGTACGGTTGCAGCGACTCCAGCCGCCACTCGGGAATGCTCAGCACGTGGCGGCCGTGACGCAGCAAGTCGATCTCGACCAAATGACAGTCGGCGTCCAGCGTTTGTTGCTGTTTTCGCGTGTAAGACTCGCGGCCCGGCCCCGCGGCCTTATTGGTTGGGCTGAGCACCTCAATCAGCGTCACGAGCTTCATGTTGTTGTAAGTGTCCAAAATCTCAATGAAGCTTTCGCGGACTTCAAGCTCTTCCACTTCGACGATTACGGCCGTATCCACGTCGGCGGCTACGACCGCGTCGGATTTCTCGTCGTCGCCGGCCGGCTGAACCCAGATGTCAGGAATCCTACGCTGCGGCCCCTCGACAAACACGCGCTCCTCAACCGACGTGACGTATCGCGGATCGAGCAGCGGCTGAAGCTGGTTTGCCAGTGCCACGATCAGCCGGGCATGGACGCCTTCCCACAATACCGGATGTTCCAAGTACGGGTCCATTCCCGGAAATGGCATGTTCATCGTGGTTTTGACTCTTATCGTGGTGATTACGGTGTATGTACGCCACTCCTTGGCTCAGGTCACGCCTCTTCGAGGAATTTCTCGATGAAGTCCGAAGCATGCGAAGATTGAAAACGAATCTCGTCGAGCAGACGCCATCGCAACGGACTGGCCGGCCAGCGCCATTCAAGATTGAAGTTGTTGTCGACGAACTCAATGGCAACTTCATTGTCCCATTCCCAGGAATCCTCGTCGTGATAGCTCTTGTACTGGAATTCGTAGACAGCGATGAACCGATCCTGGACCGCAGCCACGTAGGCGTGACCTTGAATGCCGTCACGTTCGAGTAACTCCAGGGTCGTCCATTCAAGCTTTCGGCTGTGGGTCAAATCCAGCAGTTTCTTGATCGCCTTTTCCCATTGTGATTCACTATACATCTCGTCGTCTCCACTTAAACTCGCGCTCGTAGGTGGCAAGGCTCTCAAGTTCACCCTTCAACATCGCACCGAACCGTTCGCAGCCGGCGAGCAGAGAGGTTCCGGAAGCCGTCCGAATCAATTCGTCGGCGGTGCGTTGAACATCCGCTAGTCGTCGTCGTTGTTTATCAGGAAGGATGTTGCATACGTCCGCTAGATTCGCGCGGCACAATGCTAAGATGCTCCGAGCCTCCATATCGTCTTTATTCCGAATCGCCATTGCGAGAGTCTTTACGTGGGTCTTCAGCCGTCGCGCGTGATACGGAAGTAACGCCTGCCGCACGTAGCTTGTCTCGATTCGGTGAACGCGTAACGCGACGTACACCGTTACCGATAACGCGGCGATCGAAGCTATGCTACCGACACAGTTCACGACCTCGAGCGCGTTGATTTCACCGAGAATCATTTTCCCCTCAATCAACGACATTTGGAAGCCACTAACCGCGCCGACTCGGTCATTTCGTCGCGCGACGAACTCCACTGTGTCAAAAGTAACCTTCTTTCTTCTTCTTCTCCATCGACCCCGCCTGATCTTTGTCGATCGCTCGGCCTTGGCGTTCGGAGACTTTGGTGAGCAGCATTTCTTGGATGATGTCGGGCAGCGTGGTGGCGGTCGATTCGACGGCGCCGCTGAGCGGGTAGCAGCCGAGCGTGCGGAAGCGGACCATTTTCATTTCCGGCTGTTCGCCCGGTTCGAGCTGCATGCGGTCATCGTCGACCATGATCAAGTCGCCGTCGCGCACGACCACCGGCCGTTCTTTGGCGAAGTACAGCGGCACGATGGGGATTTTTTCCAGGTGGATGTATTGCCACACGTCCAGCTCGGTCCAGTTGGACAGCGGGAACACGCGGATGCTCTCCCCCTTGTTCACGCGCGTGTTGAACAAGCTCCACAATTCGGGCCGCTGGTTCTTGGGGTCCCAGCGGTGATTCTTGTCGCGGAACGAAAACACCCGTTCCTTGGCCCGCGACTTTTCCTCGTCGCGCCGAGCTCCGCCGAACGCCGCGTCGAAGCGGTACTTGTTCAGCGCCTGCCGCAGGCCCTCGGTCTTCATGACGTCCGTGTGCACTTTGCTGCCGTGCGAGAACGGCCCGATGCCGGCCTTGACCCCTTCCTCGTTGATGTGCACGATCACGTCCAACCCCAAATCCTTCTTCGCGTAGCTCTCACGAAACGCGATCATCTCGCGAAACTTCCACGTCGTGTCGATGTGCATGAGCGGAAACGGCGGCTTGTCGGGATAGAACGCCTTCAGCGCCAACTGGACCATCACCGACGAATCCTTGCCAATCGAATACAGCATCACCGGATTCTCAAACTCCGCCGCCACCTCGCGGATGATGTGGATGCTCTCGGCCTCCAATTGCTTCAAGTGCGTGAGGTTATAGCCGGACATGTTTCCGTTTGGTTGGGACGATAAGGAGTGTCGATTCTGTGGACCCGCGTACCGCTGGCCGAACCCGCGGGTGGAGGCAGTATAGGGAATACGCCCCAGCCGCTCAATGTCGCTGGTTTCGGGTGTTTTCGTGCATTCTACGGACCAGTCCCCAGGTTCGGAAGGCCGATGAACCGCAGGTCAACGGGACCGATTCGACCTTGATAGGTAAACACGCACGTTTACAATGAACAAGTACTGCCAGCAGCCAGGGAAGCACGGATGAACGTCATCGCGCGTCCTGCCGTCGACGAAGCCATTCAGCGTCACGCCGACGCCGAGCAATGGTTGCACGCTTGGTGGCGAACTGCGCGGCGGGAGCAGTGGTCCAGTCTGCACGATGTTCGGCGCGTGTACCCGAGTGCCGACCAAGTTGACAGTTGCCTGGTGTTCAACGCACTGGGCAACACCTACCGTTTGATCGTTGGCGTTCGATACGCCAACGTATCGAGAGGTGGCACGTTGTTTGTTAAGCACTTTCTGACGCATGCCGAGTACAACAAGAACCAATGGATGAAGGACTGTGGCTATGACGACTGACACACTGAACGCAGGCCACAGCGGCTATCCAGCATTGCTCTTGCAGTATTCGCCGCGCCCGATCCGTACGGATGCGCAGTACAAGCGCAGTTTGAGTCAGATCGATGCCCTGATGCGAAGGCAGAAACTCAACAGAGCGGAAGATGATCTGCTTGAGCTCTTGGCAGCATTGGTCACGCAGTACGAAAGCAAGACGTTCCCCGCGCCTCACGTCACGCCTGCCGAGATGGTCATGCACTTCATCGACGTACGCGGGATCACCAAAGCCGAACTCGCCAGAGCCACGGGGATTCCGCGCCAAACGATTACCAACATCCTCAGCGGTTCGCGCGGTATCAGCAAGACAAACCGAGCCAAGCTGGCCGAGTACTTTCAGGTCTCCGCCGATCTTTTTCTGCCTGGCGAATAAGCCACGCGATTGGCGGAATGCAACTTAATGCACGCGTTGGCCCGGTTTCCCGCCTTCGTCGACGCCGAGCAGGAAAACATCTTCGCCGCCGGGGCCGGTGGCCACGATCATGCCTTCGCTGGTGCCGAATTTCATCTGGCGGGGTGCGAGGTTGGCGACGATTACGACCAAGCGGCCGACGAGTTCCTGGGGCTCGTAAGCTTGCTTGATGCCGGCGAACACGGTGCGGCGCACGTCGCCGCCAAGGCTGACGGTAATCTTCAGTAGCTTGCGGGCTTCGGGCACATCCTCGCACGCGATCACGCGCGCGATGCGCAGATCGACTTTCGCAAAATCGTCGATCGTACACTGTTCGGCGAGCGGCTCGGCCTTCAGCGTCTCGTCGCTGTCTTGAACCTGCGGAGCCGCCGCAGCTTGTCCGGCCGCGGCTTGTTCTTTGCTGTCTTCGATCATGGCATCGAGGTCCTTTCGTTCGACTCGTTTAAGCATGTGCTGAAATCCGCTCACCGGCGTGCCGACCAGCGGTGTTTTGGATTCATCCCAGTTTTCAATCGGGCGATTGAGCAACTGGCCTGTCTGCTCGGCCAGCCGCGGCAGCACCGGCGAGAGATAGACCACAAGCTGGCGGAACAAGTTCAGCGCCACCGTGCAAACGTCCTGCAGTTCTTTGGCCCGCGCGGGATCTTTCTTTAAATTCCACGGCGCGGCGTTTTCCACGAACGGATTGGCCCGATCGGCCAACTCCATGACCAATCGCATGGCCTTGTTGTAATCGCACTGCTCGTAAGCTTCCGCGATTTCGTCTCCCGCGGCTGCGGCATTCGCGAACAGACCGCCGTCGTCGGGATACGATGACGAAAGGCCCACGTCCTGGACGAACTTCGCAGATCGGCTGGCCAAATTCACGACCTTCCCAACAAGGTCCGCATTCACCTTCGCCACGAACTCGTCCAAGTTCAGGTCGATGTCATCCACCCGCGAACCGAGCTTCGACGCATAGTAATATCGCAGGTACGCCGGATCGAGATGCTTTAGATAAGTGGCCGCTTTGACAAACGTCCCCTTGCTTTTCGCCATCTTCTCGCCGCCGACCGTCAAGAAGCCGTGAATATGCACTTTCGTCGGCAGATTGAATCCCGCGCTCTTCAGCATGCCGGGCCAGAAGAGCGTGTGGAAGTACGTGATGTCCTTGCCGATGAAGTGGTGGATTTCGGTCGCGTCGCTGCGCCACCAATCGTCGAATCGTTCCTGGCCCGGATGCTTCTTGCACCACTCCATCGTTGAACCCACGTAGCCGATCGGCGCGTCGAACCACACGTACCAATAATTGCCGGGGCTGTCGGGGATCTCAAAGCCGAAGTACGGCGCCGGCCGCGAAATGTCCCAATCGCGCAGCGGCTCATGCAGGAAATGTCCCTTCAGATAGTTGGCCACCTCCGGCTGCAAATGATCGCCGCTCTGCGTCCATTGTTCGAGAAATCCGTGCAAGTTCTCCAGCCGAACGAACAGATGCCGCGCGGTCTTCGGCACCGGCTTCGCGCCGGACAGCGTGCTCACAGCGTCGATTAAATCCACCGGGCTGTACGTCGCGTTGCACTTGTCGCAGTTGTCGCCGTACTGGTTCGGCGATTTGCACTTGGGGCACGTGCCCTTCACGAACCGATCGGCCAAAAACGTGCCGGCTTCGGGATCGTACAACTGTGTCACGTCCCGTTCAATGATCAAATCGGCCTTGCGCAGCGCCGTCCAGAACTCCGCACACAGTTCGCGATTCTCCGGGCTGTTGGTGCTGCCGTAGTTGTCAAACCGCACGTCGAACGCATCGAAGTCGCGCTGGTGCTCTTGGTGCATCTGATCGATCAGAGCTTCCTCGCCGCGTTTTTCCTGCCGAGCCCGAATCATGATGGCCGTGCCGTGAGTGTCGTCGGCGCAGATGTAAAGGCAGCGGTTGCCGCGCAGCTTCTGAAAGCGGACCCAGATGTCGGTCTGGATGAACTCCACCAAATGCCCGATGTGAATCGGGCCGTTGGCATACGGCAAAGCCGCGGTCACGAGTATCCTGCGCTGCGTCATTGTGACTCCGTCGTCGTATTACTTACCTGCGCAAACTGACTGGCAAGACACGGCATTCTACCCCAGAGCGAGCAAGTTCGGGAGTGCGGAAAGGACGGCCCTCGACGTATCGTATTGACCAGCAACTTAGTCGGGCCAATACTGGATTCTGGTGAGGATGCTGCTCGTGAAAGTGTGCCAGGTAATTACGAGGTTAGAGCGAGATGGATGGAATCTGGTTCGCACGAAAGGCAGCCACCGATTCCCGAACCATCTTCCGTCTGCGAGTACGTCGATGCTTGATCTCTCGCTAGCAGCCGAATTTCTGCATCGCGGCGCGAAAGATGCTTCCTAGAGCGACAAGGCGGAACGGAATTGATTCCTCGCCTCAGCTTGCACGTGCAATCGTTTCGCGCAGCGATGTTTTTTGTTTGTCGCCGTGATACCAGTAACGGTGACGTGCGAACTGACCTTGTAAAGATTTCAAATCGTCACCACATTGTTGCAACCCAAACTGCAATCGATCGCCGCACTGACAGCAGGAAGCTGAAATAGGCAGTGATCGACAGACCCGATCTCAAAAGATCAATCATCGAATCCAAGGAGGGAAGAGATGGTCTCGCTGAATGCACTTCTGCTTGTGGCCGCGCTTTCTGGAGCCGGCGAAACGGTCCTGCTCGACTTCTCCGCCGATTGGTGCGGCCCCTGCCGGACGATGGAGCCCACGATCCAGCGGCTGGCCGGCGAAGGGTTTCCCGTCCGCCGCATTGACATTGACCGCGATCGGCAATTGGCCGCCCAACACCAAGTCACTGGCGTGCCGTGCTTTGTGATGCTGTCCAATGGGCAGGAAGTCGATCGCGTCGTGGGTGCGACCAGCTTCGACCGGCTGGTGCGGATGTACGAGACCGCCCAATTCTCGCCGCCAGCCCCGCGTACCGACGTGGTGCGCGGCCAATCGCCCGACGACCGCCGATTGCCTGGCTCGCGGTTGTTCGGCGGGTTCGGCCGGCAAGAGAACGAGACCGCGGCGAGCGCCACTGTGTTTCCGCCCGCCGATGCGTTTCCAGTGGCCGCCGCATCCGCCGCTCTGGCGACCAATGCAATACCGCCCACAGGCGTGTCCCCCGATCAACTTGCCTTGGCGGCGACCGTGCGTTTGAAAGTGGAAGACGCCCGCGGCAATTCATACGGCACCGGCACGATCATCGACACACACGGTGACGAAGCGCTGATCGTCACCTGCGGTCATCTGTTTCGCGACTCGGCGGGCAAAGGCAAGATCACGGTTGACTTGTGCGCTCCGAACACCACGGGTCCCATCCCCGGCCAACTGATTCGTTACGACGCCGACACGCGCGACATCGCACTGGTCAGCATTCGGCCCGGCATCGCTGTCGCGCCGGCTCAGGTCGCGCCGAGCAACTTTCAACCGCGCGTCGGCGCGGCGGTGTTCA